>NZ_DAOSEH010000009.1:0-53086 GCF_035363035.1 Mesotoga sp.
GAATTCTTTATAGTTTGGTGGCAGGCCTGGCAACCACTCTGGGAGCCCTGCCCTTTATGGCGATGAAGAAGGGTATATCCAGGCGAACCCTGGATATACTTCTAGGCTTTGCGGCCGGCGTGATGCTTGCGGCGACGGCCTTTTCTCTCGTCGTACCTTCGATAGAGCTGGGGGGACCGCTGAGATTTGTTATAGGGTTCGCCCTCGGAGGGATCTTCGTCGATATAATGGACAAGCTCGCTCCGCACGAGCATTTAATAAAGGGATACGAAGGACCTCTAGAACACTCGAAAGTCAGCAAGATATGGCTCTTCGTGATCGCCATAACGCTACACAACTTTCCGGAAGGAATGGCTGTTGGAGTCGGCGCCTTCACGGCTGAGGCTCTGGTCATCGCCGTGGCGATCGGTGTACAGAACATCCCCGAAGGGGCAGCAGTTATGGCCAGCCTGGTGGGAGCTGGTTACAAACCCACCCGCGCGCTCAAAATTTCCTTTCTCACCGGAATGGTAGAGGTTGTCGGAGGTCTTCTCGGAGCGATACTCATAAGTGTGGCGAGACCGCTTCTCCCTTACGCCATGGCCTTCGCGGGCGGCGCAATGCTCTTTGTAATAAGCGATGAAGTAGTGCCGGAGACCCACAGTGGCGGCTTTGAAAGAGCCTCTACCTTTTCGCTGATATTTGGCTTCATAGTGATGGCTCTACTTGACAATATTCTTGGGTGAGGTGAAAGATGATGAAAACGACGATGAAAAAGATGAATAAGGTGCTGGACTTCGAAATACTGGTATATCTGGTCATGACACTGCTAATACCTCTGTTCGTGACCAAGGGCTTCACCCACGAGCCTTCAACGGCTAAACATTTCTTCTACGTCGTTGGCTTTGCTCTGATACTTTTGAGTGTGTTGATAAGGAAGAAACGGGTGGACTTTGAATTCAATTACGTTCATATGGCGCTTCTGGGTATAGGGGTGGCGGCCCTGCTATCTCTGATAACCGTAGCCGTGGACAACCCCCAGTACATGAGATACACTCTCGAAGTCGCTCTTTATACACTCTTTCTAGGATTGACGGCGATATATATATCCAACAAGTTCGACACGATAGAAAAAATCGAGATAACGCTGCTTTTTTTCATCATAGGCGCTTCGGTAGTGTCGATCGACGCATTGCTCAATTTCTACGCGGGGTGGGATATCTTTCTGGGGAAGGTGGGCGAACCCTTTGCCAGGGCTTCGGCCAGATCGACGATTGGAAACCCGAACTTCGTTTCCGACTATATGGGAATGACGATACCGCTCGTTTTCTATTTCATAATATCGAGGAAACCTCTGGCCTTCTTTTTTAAAGGGTTTGGAGGTCAGCTGATCTTGAAGATAACGATGGCGACACTACTGGCCCCTATGGTGGCCGCCGTTTTCGTATCGCAGACCAGGACCGTCATTACCGCTATATTCGTTGGAAACGTCGTCTTCCTGCTCGCATATGTGTTTCTCAAAAAGAACAGAAAACCCGAATTGTCCGACGACCCGGCGGCAGGAAAATTCAGAAGACTGTCCTTAATCTTTCTAGCGATTGCCCTGATAATAGTCGCAGTGCTGGCCTTTCTTTACCTGACGCCTTCTTCGCTGACCGGTCAGGGTGACATCAATATCACCGCCAGACTTGAGTACGCCCTGACCTCTTCGGGCTCTTGGAAGGAACGTTTTTCGGCCTGGAAGAACTCGATCGTTCAGTGGCTCGATAGCAACAACAGACTCAGGATTCCTTTCGGTACGGGAATAGGAACTTTTCAGCTCTACCACCTGCTTTACAGTCCGCAGGTGCTCGACAGCAACCCCGACTATATGATCGTATGGAACAACTTCAAGAGAACCCACAACGATTATATTCAAGGCCTGGGTGAGATGGGTCTGATAGGTTTTGTCTTTATAATCGCGATGGTGGCCTTTCTGGTTTTGAAGTTTTTCAAAACTCTTCTCACAATAGACAACAAAAGAGATTTACTTTTGTACGGGGCGCTCGGTGCGGGGATTTTTTCCTTCGCCGCCCACAGTTTTTTCGAATTCCCCCTCCACATGCAGCCGAATCTTATGCTTGCGCTCTTCATATCGGCCCTGGCCATGGGAAAGTACTTCACCGGAGGTTCAAGGAAGCTCGACCTTTCCAGAACCCTTCTTGCAGGGCTGTTGATTCCACTGGCCGGAGTGATAATTTTTCTAAAAGCATCCGCTTTTCTGGGTGAAGGCTACTTCAGAATGGGGCAGACAGATCAGCAGTACTACCAGGCTTACTACAACCAGGCCCAGAGTCTTGATATAGAGGCGCTTCAGGAATTGCAAAATGGCATTGACTCTTTTTCCGGAAACTACAGCTACCTGGCCGACGTCGGTGCCTATATGGAAAAGAAGGGCAACGAGTTGAAGACCAAATACCCCGGGGCCAGTCCGATCGAGCTGCTCGAAGCGGCCGATCATGAAAGACTGAGCGAAATATCCAGATTGAAAACTGAGATCAACAACCGTCTTAGACAGTACGATACCTTAATGGACAGGGCGCTTCAGTATTACGAGGGAGCTATCGAAAATTTCAAAAGATCGAACAGGATATATCCGGTGCTTGGAAAACCGCTCTGGTATCTCGCCGGACTCGGTATGAAATCCAACCATCTCGAAGAAGCAAAAAACAATCCGGAGCTCATGTTCGACGTTCTCACGGGCGAGGGTGAATTCACATCCGACATAATCCCGGAATTCAAAGGCAGTTTGGAAGTGATTCCACTTCCGGAGAGAGAGATAAGGACCCTGCCGTTTAGGGAGATAGTATCGCATAATAAAGCCGCCTTCAGCAATCTCGAGCTTGCAAACGGACTCCAGCTGTACTTCATCACCCAGCTACAGATGATACTGGATGCAGCCGATTATTATGAATCGTCGGTGATACTCTTCAGCGAAAGGCAGACGCCCAGAATACTCGGGAGGCTTTACAGCAGCGTCAACAGCGAGCTTAAGAAATACTACAACTTCATAGACGCCCGAAACTCGCTCATTCAAAGCGCCTTTGGAAGTCCCCAAGAGTTCAAGAAGATAGTTTTCGACACCATAGACATGGCCGCCGAAAAGGCTTTATACTGGTTCGACCTGGCTGTCAGACTTCTTCCGGGAACCTGGAACCGTTACCCGGACTGGGAAAATGTATATCTCGAATACATGACATCTATAGAAACCGTAGGGCGTTCTCTCGCAGAGAAAAGCCGGTTGCTCCTCTCGGTGGCCGAAAGACATGTCTGGGCCGCCGAAAACATGGGACCTGATTCACCCAGTGACACCTTTCAATACGCCATCGCCTGGGGCAACAACTACCTGTCCGGTGAAGAGCTGAACGAATATAGATTGAAATTGAGGGAGATCTACGCCGGAGTGGTGGAGATGAACCGGGAACTCATCAAAAACGGCGATTCGATCCCGGAGACCAGGAAAGAGAAAATCAACACTCTTATCGGGCTTTATGAGTCGCTCCAGATGTAATTCTGGTATACATTCAAATAGATTAGTGCTATAATATTCGAGGAGGTGTCCTGTGAAAGGGAGATACTATGTAACCACGCCTATTTATTATATAAACAGCGAACCGCACATCGGTTCGGCGTACACCACCATAGTCGCCGACGTCGTATCAAGATACAGGAGGCTTTCAGACAGCGATGTTTTCTTTCTGACGGGGACCGATGAACATGGTCAGAAGGTCCTGAGCGAGGCCGTATCGAGGAAGATGGACACACAGAAATACTGTGATATTTTGGCCGGAAAGTTCAGGCAGCTGTGGAAAGAGCTTGAGATAAGTAACGACGGTTTCGTGAGGACTACTGATGACTACCATATGAAGGCCGTTCAGTTCTTCGTAAACAAAATGAAGGAAAAGGGAGACGTTTACAAAGGCAAGTACGAGGGATGGTACTGTGTTCCCGACGAGACTTTCTGGAACAGAGAAGATCTTAAGGAAGGAAACCTCTGCCCCGAGTGTGGAAGAGAAGTAAAATGGGTAAGCGAAGAGAATTACTTCTTCAGGCTTTCGAAATACAACCAGGCCCTCATAGATCTCTTCAACGAAAACCCGGAGTTCGTTCAACCCGATTTCAGAAGGAATGAAATGATGAGGATTCTGGAAGCCGGTCTCAAGGATCTGAGCATAACCAGGACCTCTTTCGATTGGGGCGTTCCCATGCCCGAAGATCCCGAGCACGTAATATACGTATGGGTTGACGCCCTGATAAACTATCTCAGCGCTATCGGCTATCCCGACAACATGGAGATGTTCCAGCGTTACTGGCCGGCCAACGTTCATCTAATAGGCAAAGAGATAAACAGGTTCCATTCGATAATCTGGCCGGCCATGCTGATGTCGGCAGATCTTCCGCTCCCCGGTCAAATCTACGCCCACGGATGGCTTACGATAAACGGTCAGAAGATATCCAAGTCGCTCGGAAACGCCGTCAGCCCCAGAGAGTTCATAAAGATCTACGGGAACGACGCTCTGAGGTATTATTTGCTAAGGGACATACAGTTCGGCAGAGATGGCGACTTCTCCGAAGATAACCTGATCGGGAGGATCAACGCAGATCTGGCGAACGATCTGGGAAATCTCCTTCATAGAACCGTCGTGATGATCGACAAGTTCAACGGCGGGCTGGTACCACGTCCAGCGGAGAGAAACGGGACCGATGACGAATTGATTGCCCTGGCCGAAAGGACTTTCGTTACATACAGAGAGTCTATGGACGGCCTGCGTTTCACACAGGCCCTGGAAGCGGTATGGGAGCTTATAAGATTCGCCAACAAATACATAGACCTCACCGAGCCGTGGAAGCTCGGAAAAGACCCCGCGATGAAGGGGAGGATAGACACCGTACTGCACAACCTGGCCTGCGCACTGAAAAATATCTCGCTGATGATAGAACCCGTGATGTTCCACACGGCCAGAGAAATAAGGTACAGACTCGGAATCTCAGGCGAGATGAACCTCGCCGATCTTTCGTGGAGCAAATTGCCTGGAGATATGAGGGTCAGTCACGGGGAGCCGATCTTCCCGAGGATAGATCTTACTACGCACAAGAAGGTGACGGAAATGGACGAAGAAAAGGGAAAATTACAGGAGCAGGAAGAGAGTTTGATCGACATAGAGAGTTTTTCGAAAGTCGAAATGAGGGTTGCACTGGTGGAAAGGGCGGAAAAGGTCGAAAAGTCCAAGAAACTGGTCAAATTGCAGCTGGATCTTGGAGAGCTTGGAAAAAGGCAGGTCGTCGCCGGCATAGCCCAGCATTATGGCCCGGAAGAACTGGTGGGTTTGAAAGTGATAGTGGTTGCCAATTTGAAGCCCGCAAAACTCATGGGGATCGAATCTCACGGTATGATACTCGCGGCCAAGGCCAACGATACACTGACGTTGCTTACGGTTCACAAAGATATGACTCCAGGAGCGAAGATTTCATGAGGAAAGAGGGAGGTCTTATCTTTGTCTGAAGAGATCATCCACAGAAATATAGACGATGAACTGATAAATTCATACATGCTCTACTCGATGAGCGTCATAGTGGGCAGGGCCATTCCCGACGTGAGGGACGGTCTGAAGCCCGTACAGCGCAGGATACTGTACGGAATGTCCGAGCTTGGACTCAGGCACAATCAGAGCTTCAAAAAGAGCGCCCGTATAGTTGGAGAAGTGATGGGAAAGTTCCACCCGCACGGGGATGCCGCCATATACGACGCCCTCGTTAGACTTGCCCAGGACTTCTCGATGCGTTATCCCCTGGTTGAAGGCCAGGGAAACTTCGGCTCCATAGACAGAGATCCCCCTGCCGCTATGAGGTACACCGAAGCACGCATGGAAACTCTTTCCGAAGAGCTCCTCCAGGACATAGACAAGAACACCGTTCCGATGCTTCCCAACTTTGACGGTTCTTTGCGCGAACCCGACGTTCTGCCGGCAAAAGTACCCAATCTCTTGCTGAACGGCACTTCGGGAATAGCCGTCGGCATGATGACCAGCATACCTCCACACAACCTGACGGAGGTAGTGAACGCTCTGGGACTTATGATAGAACAGCCTGATTGCGACATAGATGCCCTTCTTGCCCACATAAAAGGTCCAGACTTCCCCACAGGCGGAATGGTGATGGACGGTCGGACCATATCCTCCATATACCACGAAGGAAAGGGAAGGATCATTCTGAGAGGCGTTGCCGAGATAGAAGAGATCAAGGGGAATCAGTATATAGTCGTCCACGAGATCCCTTACAACATTTCCAAGGCCGATCTTATTCAGCAGATAGTCGTTGCGGCACAAAACGTGCGCGATATTCAGATCAGGAACATAAGAGACGAGTCGGACAGGAAAGGGCTCAGAGTCGTAATCGAGCTCAAACGGGGCGCCGATCCGAACGTCGTTCTAAATCTTCTCTTCAAACACACACAACTCCAGACGACTTTCAGCGTGAACATGCTGGTGATCGACGAGAAGAAACGGCCCAAGGTGATGAACCTTAAACAGATGTTACAGGCCTTCCTCACCCACAGGGTCAGCATAATTCGTGCGAGAGTTGAATACGAACTCGAGAGGGATTCCAAGAGGGCCCACATAGTGGAAGGTCTCACCAAGGCTTTGAGATCCATCGATACGGTGGTCGATATCATAAGGAATTCTTACGACGACGAAGCCACCAAAAACCTCATGGAAACGCTCGATATAACACAGGAACAGAGCGCCGCGATTCTAGATATGAAGATGGGAAAGCTCACCGGAATAGAGGTAGAGAAACTGCTCAAAGAATACCGTGAGCTCGTCGCAAGAATCAACGAATACAGGAAGATACTCTCAAACGAAACCGAGGTTTACTCGATCATAAAATCAGAACTTGAGGAGTTGAAGAATAAGTACGGAGATGCCCGCAGAACCAGAATAGACCTGGGAAACGGTACGGACTTCGATATCGAGGACGTGATACCCGACGAGGAGATAGTGGTTCTTGTCACGAAACGCGGTTACATAAAATCCACGCCTCTGGAGAATTATCGCAAGCAGGGAAGGGGCGGAAAAGGTGTAATCGGTGTCAGGACGAGCGAGGAGGACTTCGTGGTGAATATTCTGACCACCACCAGGCTCAGCAAGACCGTGATCATCACCTCGAAGGGGAAGGCCTATGTCTTGAGCAACTATCTGATAGACCATTCTTCGAGAGATGCCAAGGGAAAACTCCTTGCCAATTACATCAAGATAGAGTCCGACGAGTCCGTCCAGGCCGTTCTCTCCATAAGGAACGAAGAAGTCGAAGGCAAGTATCTGGTAATAACGACGAAATCAGGCAAAATAAAAAAGACGCCTTTTGAGGCCTTCCTGAACGTCCGCAGCTCCGGAATCAGGGCCATAGGTCTTGCCGAAGACGACAGAGTGATCGACGCATCTCTCACCGTTGAGGAAAGCGATACGATAATCATTTCCACCAGATACGGTATGGTCATAAGGTTCCCGCTGGAACAGGTCCGAACGATGGGAAGGAGCGCGGCCGGCGTTATGGGGATAAGACTCAAGAAGAGCGACGAAGTGGTCAGCGCTAACGTTGTCAGGGCCGACGACGACAGGTTCCTCTTCACGGCCACCGAAAAGGGCGGCGGCAAAAGAACCGATATCTCAGAATATAGATGTCAGAACCGCGGCGGCATGGGAGTGAAAAACATTTACGGCCTCGAGCGTATAGGAAACGTTATAGGAACGCTGGTCGTGACGGGCGAAGACGAAATCATACTCGCTACCCGCGGCGGAATGTCCATCAGGATTCCTATCGATCAGGTCAGATCTACCGGTAGAGTCACCAAAGGGGTGCGTATCGTAGATCTTAAAGAAGAGGATATAGTTGCCAGCATGGCCGTAGTTGTGGAATGAGGGTTTCAGAGAGAATAGGGGGTGTCTGGCATTGACATTGACAGAGAAGCAAAAGAAGATTCTTGAGTTTATCGAGAACTTTATCAAGCTTTACGGCTATCCGCCGAGCATAAGGGACATCTGTCGAGACTTCGATATTTCCTCTCCCAGAGGTGTGGCCAAACACCTTGAATCTCTGGAGAAGAAGGGTTACATCGAACGTACCGGTGTTTCGAGGGGAATAAGGGTCCTCAAAAGTCCGGACGGCACCTCGATAGAACCGGGTAGCGATGTCGTGATGCTTCCCGTGATCGGTACTATAGCAGCTGGAGAAGCAGTCCAGGCTATTCAGGCCGAAGAGGAGAACATACCTGTTCCACTGTGGATGATCCGGCGCGGCTTCGAGTACTATATGTTGAAAGTCACCGGCAACAGCATGATCGACTCACATATCATCAGCGGAGATTTCGTTATAATCAGAAAGCAGGAATGGGCTAACAACGGCGACATAGTCGTGGCGCTGATTGATGAAGAGTACGCCACTTTGAAGAGATACGAGAACGAAGGGCAGAAGATACGGCTAATACCATCCAATCCAGATATGCTGCCGATGGTTATAGAAACCAGCAGGGTGAAGATTCAGGGAAAACTGTCTGGAGTTCTCCGCTGGTACAAGTGATCATCACGTAATAAAAACCGACTCTGTCCCGACAAACCTGGAGGATATGATGAAGTTATCCATAGCATCTGACCACGCTGCTTTTGAGCTAAAATCCTTTATAGCTGAGTATTTGAAGAAGACCCACGAGGTCGTGGACCTCGGCCCCGAATCGTCGGAAAGTTCCGTCGATTATCCAGACTTCGCGCGTGGTGTCTGCAAATCTGTGTTGAGCGGTGAAACCGAACTCGGGATCCTTCTCTGCGGAACGGGTATTGGAATGTCGATGGCCGCGAACAAATACAGGGGAATCAGAGCGGCCCTCTGTCTCTTTCCGGAGATGGCTGCGCTGGCCAGAAGGCACAACCACGCCAACGTGCTGGTCCTCGGTGGACGACTCATGGGTTCTGAACTCGCCACATGGACGGTTGACACATTTCTTTCGACTGCTCAGGAGGGCGGCAGACACGCCAGAAGAGTCGAAAAGATCGAATCGCTCCCCGGCGAAGATCTGGAGCGATCGAAGTGAAGATCTATTACGATAGACGCCATCTCTTTCATCTTCCTATGAAGGAACTGGATAACGGCGAATGGATAGAGAATCCCGAAAAGCCCGAAAGGATAGAGACGATCCGGAGTGCCCTCGAAGAAAAGGGCTTTGTGATAAATGAACCGAAGGACTACCATGTCTCTCATGTGTTCGCTGTTCATACGTCCGAGTACGTTGAATGGCTCAAACAAAAGAGTATGACCGTTTCGCCAAAGAGGGAGTACTTCCCCGAAGTATTCGGATACGATAAGCTGTTCGATACAGGTACACCAGTCACGACAGGCTGTTATATCGCTTCGCTCGCCGGTGTCTCGACGGTCCTCAACTGTGTTGATTCATTACTGGATGACGAGACTGTCGCCTATGCGCTCTGCCGTCCGCCCGGTCATCACGCCGGGGTAGCCACCGGAGGCGGCTATTGTTACTTCAACAACGCCGCGATAGCAACGAAGTATTACCAGAAGCACACCAGAGGGTTCGTAGCCGTACTGGATCTAGATTTCCATCATGGTAACGGAACTCAGGAGATTTTCTACTACGACGATACCGTACTTTATGTCTCCATACACGGGGACCCCAGGGTCTTTTATCCGTGGATAAGCGGAAATTCCTGGGAGATAGGCGAAGATTCAGGTGAGGGTTTCAACGTGAACTTTCCGCTCGATGGGGACACCGAGGGACCCGAATACATGAGAACTCTGACCAAAGCGCTACAGGAGATCAACGATTTTTCACCGGACCTACTGGTGGTGTCTCTTGGGACGGATACACACGTAGCCGATGGAGTGGGCCATTTCAAGCTTATAGATTCGGATTTCTCCATGATGGGAAAACTGGTTGGAGAGATTGAAACACCCAAGCTGGTCATCCAGGAAGGAGGCTACAATCCACAGGCCAATGCTGTTTCCGTTTTGAATTTCCTCAAAGCTTTGAAATAGATTGTCTATTAATAAAGAACAGGTGCGACCGTCGGTCGCACCTGTTCTTTTGACTTTCCTATTCAAAAGGCCGGACCGAAACCAAAGAAGGGCGTCCCATAGTAAAGCTTCCCATCAGCGGCGCTTTTCCCGGCCAGATAGGAGTTGTATCCGTACCCGAGTCGCACCATTCCGATTATAGGAATGCTTATATCCAGACAGACACCGAAATCCGCCACGAAGTTGCCACCGATAATGTCTCCCGTACTGACCTGTCTAAAGAAGACGAGATCTCCGAATCCAACCAGGTCGACCGGAACCGAAGCCGTCTCAGGTGTAAGCGGGTATCGCAACTGCGCCGACCCCACCGTTACCCCGTAGGAGTTTTGACCGATACCTTGAGAGCCTCTGACTCTTATGTACATGTCCGGAGATAGGAGGTAACTTCTGTAAACTCCGTAGGGGGAGAGAGGAAAGAGCTGATCGGTCTTTATTCTAAAACCCAGAACGGGATCGCCTATAGACATGAAGTGTGTATATTCGCCGCTTACAGACAGGAAGAGCTTGTTGTCCTTTCCGAACAGCCCTCTAAGAGTCAAACCCGCCCCGAACTCCGTTCCCATGGTCGGGCGAAAGATGTCGTCTCTGGTGGAGAATTTGTAACTCAATCCTGTGAACATCCCGTCGAAACTCTGAAGAACGGTTCCAGTATCGATGGTTCCATCGATCTTAGTCTTGGTGGCGACATCGCTCGTCGATCTTATATACTCGTAACCGGCTGTCACACCTACACTTTGATCAGGCGAGATGTTGTATATGGGGGTCAGGGAAAAGAGGAACTCCGTTTCCTGTGATTTCGAAGTCACTATCGTGTCTGTTGAATCGACAGTGGTGGTGAAACCGGAAAACTTCAACTTGGCTGAAGTATCCAGATTCAGGTTGGTACCGCCGATCTTAGGGATCGAATAGCCGATCGTGGTATCCAGAGATGGACTTCTGGTGGTGGTTTCCGTTCCGTTCTTGGTTATAACTACCTCTTTGTTGTTTGGAAGAGGTAGCGTGACGCTGAGGTTCGTGGATATCTTCTGACCGTATCCCCAGACGTTTAGGAGACCAAGATCGAGATAAATGTTCAGACCGTTCTGCCATCCACCACCACCGCCTATCCGGTTGTTCTTGTTGCTGTCTTCTAGGGTGATCTCCACGTCTATCGCATCTACCCCGACCGGCACCGGAACTATATCTACTTTGGCGAAGTAGCCCGTGTTGTTGAGGAAGGCGTAGGTATTCCTCAGCTCCTCGAGCGAGAGAACTTCGTTCTTCTTTATCACAATCTTGTCGTATATTAGATAGTCTTTGGTTTTTTGTGGGCCCACGAAGGAGACCTTCACATCTCTAACAGTGGGTTCTGTGATCTTGAAACTGAAAAAGCCTATCTTGGAATCTATGACGGGTTCGACCCTTATGAAGGGGTACTCCCTTTGAGTGTAGAGATCCTGCACCGCCTGTATAGCCTTTGCCGCGGTTTCATTGTCCACTTCCTGACCCTCGATCAGTCCCGATGCCATGAAGATCTCGCCCTTGGGTATCTTGACGTTTCCCTCCACAAAAACGCTCTTCAAAATGAAGGGAGAGCTGACATACTCGACAGGAACGAAGGAGATCCGCATGGACAGTGCACTGCTTTCCTTGACGTTTTCCGGAAGGGTGACCTGTCTCACGTTCTTCAGGGTACTGTTGAAAGAGAGGATCATGGCCTGGTAGATACGTTCGTCGATACCCCACTGACCGTTGGGATTGGCGTAGTAGGTCGAGTATATGGTCTGTATGGCTCTGTTTACATCCTCAACTCTGGGTATATACTTTTTCTTCGAGTTTATCCACCTTATGAGTGGAGACGTATCGTAGTACTGCTTCAAATAATTTAGTTGAGTCTTGTCGAGCAGGTATTTCACGGTATCTGCCGAGAAAGGCGCGTCTATCGTGACTTCCCATAGGTACGCCACTTTCACGGTGAAAGTGACCTTTATCTTGTCGGTTATCTTCCCCGAGACTATATCGGCCCTGTCTTTGTCGGTTGTCCATTCGATCGTGGCGAAGGGCGGTATGTAACCTTTGCTGAGAAGAACCCCTTCCATCGCTTCGAGCGTCATGGGGATTTCGAACATGAGTCTCGAAGGATTCAGCGGTTTCCCGCTTTTTATGGTAGAGGTAGCTTCCAGCGTCTCCTTCTCCACTATTTTGGGGCCTTCGAAAGCCACCACGACCTCCACGACCGGGTACTCTTTCACCTGTATGGTCAGGAGCCTTGAGCTTTCATCGTACTGGTAAATGATCGAAGAAAAGTAACCGCTCGCTTCAAGTCTTGCGACGGCCTCTTTCAGGTCGGATTCCGAGATTTCTATGTTTCTCTCGACCTTTAAAATCTCCAGGACTTCACCGTCGGAAACTACCCTGTTGTCGAGAATCGCGATTCTTGAAGGAACGATGCTCCCGAAGGCAAAACAGAACAGTGCAGCAAACAAAAAAGTAAGGACTCGCTTTTTAACGGACATCTGAATAACCTCCCAGCGAATTTTCAACTTCTTGAAGAAGATCCAGGATCATCTTCATTTTGACTGGAGTTGTGAAACAGTTGTTCCCGAGAGCCTCTCTGAACTGTGACGATTCAACGGCGTATCCGTCGTCGTCTAGACTCCTCTGTATGTACCAGTCTATCTCTCCGTTCATGGTTATTATCGAAAAGAGCGACATAGCGACATCGCCGACGGGCTGACAGTCGACATTCGATAGCATGAAGAGGGAGCTCACGGTCGTACCCTTTCCGAGACTGGACTTCAGCTCGAATTCTCCGCCCGTAGAGAGTGCGGCGAATTTCAGCATAGGAAGTCCCAGTCCGAATTTGACTTTCTTACGCTTTTGAGTATAGAAGGGATCGAGAACCGATTCCTGAAGCTCCTCGGGTATACCCCTTCCGGCATCGCGGACTGTGAAGCGGAAGGTACTGTCCCTCTGTTCCTCGATATCCAGCCACGCCTTTTCAGTCCCCGATTCAACGGCGTTCTGAGCGATATCTACAACATGATCACATAGAGTCCTCAGTCCCATATTATCTTCACACGCTTTCCTCCTGAGGTCAGCGCCGCTTTGAACTCGTTGAAAATCCTTTTCTCGGCCATCATCGAAATCGTAGGTCTCACGAGGTTCAAACTGTGAGCGTCGCTCGAGTGGATTATGTTATCGGTCTTGAGATCGATCTTCTTCAAACTTTCTCTGAAGGAAACTTCCACCGGAATATCCCTGTAATTCTCCGGTATGAAGCCCAGTTGAATTACCAGGCCCATCTTTCTATCGACGTGGGCCAGAACGCAAACGCCTCCGCGCTCTTCCACCGTGGAGATCGCCTCGTCGATACCCAGAAGCGCCGGCTGGCCCAGCCAGATGTTTTCCATAGAGGTGAAAGAGTCGTCTTCACCTGCGTAAAGCTGATAGCCGGAGATCTCGGGATCAATCTCGATTCTGTTCAGCTTCTCATCCAGCAACCACCGGGAGTATTCCTCCGCGACGGAGATGTCGGGAAAGTAAGCTAGAACATGCACATCTTCGAGAGTGTGGATTTCCATACCCGGAATCACGGCGATACCCAATCTCTTCAGCACCTCCGTGAAAACCCTGACGTTGCCGGCGCTGTTGTGGTCTGTTATGGCTATCCAGTCAATACCCCTCTCACAACAGACGCGCGCGATTTCATTAGGAGTCATTGTGATATCTGCGCACGGCGAAAGACAACTGTGAATATGAAAATCACAGAAGAAGGATTCCAAAGAGTCAGCCTTTCAATCCGCTTTTTATTAGCCGGGTTGTCACTTCGAACGATGTCTCCGCGCTTTCCAGAAGCACGATGCTATTCTCTTCCGCCTTCTTTCTGGTAACCTCTTCGAAGTGAAGGTCGTTGCAGAGAACTATTGCTTTGATGCCAACGATCGAGGCCACTGCCAGTATGTTGGTGTGAGATTGCACTGTGAGCCATATAGAATGGGCAGGAGCGTTCCCCATAACATCGCTCAGGAGATCGCCTATGTAACCACCAGTCACCTCTGCGTCAAGAGGAAGAGTTGTGACCACTTTCAGCTCACATTTTTCAATCAGTTCTTTCAGCCTCATTTCATTTCCTCCCGTTTCGGTAGAAATTCATCTCAACGACCACACCCTTTCTAGCCTCCGAGACCACTACCATTTTGTCGGAATACCTGTGCATGTTCGGCAGTCCCATTCCAGCACCGAACCCAAGCTCTCTCACATGGTCGGAAGCCGTCGAAAAGCCTTCCTTCATAGCCTGTTCTACGTTTTCGATTCCCTTTCCGTAATCTTCGACCCTCACCCTGATGACCGATTCATCGTACCAGGCGTATATGTATCCTTCGCTTCCACTGTGGATAACCACGTTAACTTCGGCCTCATAACAGGCGATCGATACCCTTCTGACCAGACTGTCGTCGTCGGTTCTGGTTTTCAAGTAACTCTTCAGCTTTGCTGAACCGACGCCGGCCATGTCCACCTCTGTATAATCGATGTGGAACAAAAAATCGGCCGACTTCTTCTCAACGTAGTCTCCGGAGATCAACGATCTGTCGAACCAGTCCACGTTTCTTTCCAGGACCTCTTTTCGGCGGGCATCGTGGACGTATATGATTCTGAACTTGTCGAGAATCGCACCTATTATGTCCTTCTTCGAGATAATCCCTAACAGCCTTCCTTCTGAGTCCACCACCGGAAACCGCCCGTATCTGTAACGGTTGAACCTCTCTATGAGTCCTTCAAGATCAACGTCGGGAGCGAAAGTTATCAAATCTTTGGTCATGTGTTTTTCGATAGGATCGGTTATATGGTTTCCTTCCAGGGCGAGAATTATATCCTCTATACTGACCAGACCGAGCAGATGATTGTCGTTATCGACTATCGGAACTCCCGATATCTTGCATATCCTCATCAGTTCTTTGGCCTGCCACATAGTTCTATCTTTGGTGAGAGATATTATGTTGGTTACCATTATGTCTTTTGCGGTTATGTCGCTGAACAATCCCCTCAGTTTCTCGAGAAGATCATCGACGTTTCTCTCAGTCAATCTGCTTCCCTTCCTCGAGAGCATCGCTTATCTGTTTTTCGAAAAGGATACCACAGGCTTTGTACATTGACATCCGGGCGTGAAGCAACGGCATCTGGAGTTCTTTAGCCAGCTCTATCGTCGTTTCGGGAACATTTCGCTTCCTGATTATCAAAACGGCCGACGCGCCAACGACCGAAGCGGTCCTGACACACTGGGGCGAGTTGAGTCCGGTCACGAGGATCATTCCGGGACCGCCGAAAGCGAGGACATCGCTCATGAGATCAGCCGCTCCCACAGATGCTATTTCGGGATTAGAATCATCAACGCTGTTCAAAGTTTCACAATTAAGGAGTTGCACTATTTCAGACAGTTTCATTCGCTACCCCTCCAACCAACAGATCTCCTTCGTAGCGGTACTTCAGGAAGGCTTCGTATGAAATTGGACACTTCTCTTTGAGTATATCGGCAATCGCCAGCGCGTATTTCTGGATTTCGTACTGTGCATGTGAATCGGCCCTCTGGTTCAGGAAATTCATCATCGATCTCAGATTTATCGTCCAGTATGCCTCTGTATACATGGATATAGGGAGTATGATCCGGGCCATCTCTCTGGCCACACCCATCGAGATCAGCTCTTCGTAAGCCTTGAAAGAATTATCCATCGATTCTCTCATTATCTCGAGGGCCTTCCGGTTGAGTTCTTTATCGTCGAAGGGTATGGATTTCTGTCTGTCTTCCGGGTCTGGGACCCTTATCTCATCGGGAAGGAACCATTCCTCTTCGAACTGGGTGTATCTCCCGCTCCTTTCGTTGATCGAGGCTATTCTGTGCCTCACCAGCTGCCTCATGACGAATATCGGCAACTTTATGTGGAACTTGAAAACCACGTGCTCGAAAGGAGAGTGGTGACCGCGTTCCATGAGATAATTGATCAATTTCCTGTCCCTGTCGGGGGTTGTCAATCCTTTTCCGTAACTCGTTCTTGCCGCCTGAACGACGCTGTAATCATCACCCAGGATCTCTACGAGTTCTACAAATCCTTTATCTAGAACCTTTATCTCCATTGAAACCTCCATCGTTTCTCAAAGCCTTTTCTATCTGTGAAGCTCTTCTTCTCTTACTAATGTATTCTAGCAGAAATAAGGCAAGGACGACTATTACACCGATCGGAACTACTGTAACGAGAACCATTTCGAAGATGACGCGGCGCCTCAACTCTTTGAGAGCGGCAGAAACCGATTCGTCGAAAGCCTCGTAACCGCTCAGTTGCAGGTAAAACCTTGCAAGGTCGTAATACTCTCTGTTTTGCGTTTCGTAGTAAGCCATTCCGAGGTTCCTCACCGCCCTGGAATTCTCGGGCCAGAAGCGTATCGATTGCTGAAATAGCTCGATCGATTCCAGCATGCTTCCCTCGTGAAATAGTGCGTCCCCCAGCGCCATCGCGGCACTGGATGCCAATCTGGGTGGAAGCTTTCTCAGTTCTATGCTCTCCAGCATCGCCCTCCCTTCACTGCCCTTTCCCGTTCTCAGGTAAGCGGTAGCCGCGTAATAGATGGAAACTGGATCGTTGAGGGCTAGAGAGTGGAAATCCTCTATGACCGATTCGAACATACCGGCCGCAAATTCGCTCTCAACCAAGTCCGGTCCCAGAAGAGATCCGAGGCCGTTTTCGAATATTCCTTTCCTGATTTCATTCAGTGGTTCAAGTCTCATGTAACTGGAGCTGGAATAGAGATCCAGCATCACTTTGTGGGGGAGGTATTGACTGGGATCCCTTCCGAGCATATCAACGGCCAGCGTGTTGATTATTTTCGATGAACGCGGATCGGAGGTCTCTAGCCAGTCGTAATAATGTAGCCTCAACGAGACTGCCTCCAAAAGAGGCCCCGGGTCGCTAAATGTCCCGAGCATATTTAGAGCCGAAACCGTCGAGGTGGAAACCATAGAATCGACCACGGCCAGGGAGCGGGCGATATCTTCCAGAAGACCGACACCCGCTAGTGAAGACTTCAGGTTGACGAACCATGTCTTGTAGTTGGGCTGTATAGTTTCCTTGAATTTCAGACCGACCGCAATCGTCAGAAGGGCCCTGGAATCGATCTCTTGAGTGTCTAGAGACTGTGCCTGTTCAAGATAGTCCTTCGAAAGGATAACGCCGGCATGTTCAAAGGCGAAAACCGCGGTACACAAAAAAATCACTGCGAAGATCGTCGAGAGTTTCAAAGCAATTCACTCCAGAAACTTCCCGGGCGAACGAGAAGAGCTTCTTCGGAGAACTCCTCCCGGTCGTCTATCAACACGTGGAGTTCGGGCACCTCTGAGAGTGTAATGACTATTCCGCTGCCTTCGACCTTTTTGGTGAGTTCAATGCTGAAATACTTCCAGTCGAATTTCCTCATCTCTTCAATCACGATGGCGGAAGCAGCAGCTTTTGTGGCGACTCTGGCTTTGTCCAGATGGAGTTCTCTCCCTCTTCCCCAGTCGTATATTCTGTAGGTCATATCGCTGGCCTGTTGAATCTCTATCACTTTCGAACCCGGTCCAAGCGAATGGACCGTACCGGCCTGCAAACATGCGAGATCCCCCCTTTCGGGCGTCAGTATCCTGAGATCCCCGTTTCTTAGATCTTCGAGCGGCTTTTCCTGCCTGGTTATTCCAGCTGCGATTCTTCCCTTCTGAAGGAAATACCAGCATTCATTCTTGCCCCAGGGATCGCCTTCCAGAGATTTTGCCAGTTCATCGTCGGGATGGACCTGAACGGAGAGCCAGTCGTTGGCACATATGTACTTCACCAGCAGGGGAAACCTCGGGAGATCTTTGTGGAAAAGAGTTTTAGTCAGATCGTTCGGGTAGATACACCTCTCTCCTTCGCAAAGCTCAGTCCTCATATTCTGAAAGTCTGACAGGAGCCAGACCTCTCCCACCGGATCTTGTGTATCGACTTTATATAGCTCGTTCAACTGACGATCTCCCCATGGTCTAGGAGAGAAGATCGGTTTACTCTTCAGTATCATTTCTATCAGACCTCCATTCCTTCAGAAAGAAGTCCATGTCATTTCTCGCTCTGGAAACCTTTTCCCTGTTTCTTTCTCTTTTTTCACGACAGGCGACAGGTGAAAGAAGACCGAAGTTGGAATAAACAGGTTTGAGGGGAGATCTTCCAGAAATCGTAACATGCTCTATTAAACTGCCAATCATCGTTGTCTCAGGTATTGAAAGTCCACCTACCCCTCTCAGATAACGCTCCACGTTTAATGCCACTACCCTACCAGAGACGATCGCTTCTACGTAGCCTTCGAGACCGGTAATCTGGCCAGCGAAGAAAAGTCCACTGTGCTGCTTTGAGCCGAGGCTTTTGTCCAGCAGGAGCGGCGAGTTGAGGTAAGTGTTTCTGTGCATGACTCCGTACCTAACGAATTGGGCGTTTCTCAGGGCCGGAATCATGGAAAAGACTCTCTTCTGCTCTCCCCATTTCAATCTGGTTTGGAATCCGACAAGACTCATTAGCGAGCCGCTTGAATTCTCCTTTCTGAGCTGAACGACGGCGAAGGGTTCCTTTCCGCTGGAGGGATCAATCAGACCCACAGGCTTCATCGGGCCGAATCTGAGTGCATCGAAACCGCTTCTGGCTATATCTTCAACGGGCTGACAGCGCTCGAAGAGATATCTGTCCGAGAAATTCTCCATCTTCGCGAGTTCTGCCTCTACCAACTCTCTCCAGAAATCGCCGTACTCTTCGCCATCGAGCGGACAGTTGAGATAGTCTCCTTCCTCGGAGTACCTGTCGGCGAAAAAACCTCTTTCGAAATCGATCGACCCGGCCTCGATTATGGGCGAGACGGCATCGAAGAAGAAGAGGTGCTCTCCAAACAACTGTCCCAGAAAGCTCTCAAGCTTCGGTGAGGTTAGCGGACCGGTGCATACTACGTTGACTCCCCTTTGAAGATCCAGAGAGGAGACCTCCTCTCTACGTATCTCGATAAGGGGAGTGGATTCGATTAGATCGGTCACTTCCCGGGAGAACCCTACCCTGTCAACTGCCAGAGCCTTTCCCGCGGGGACTCTGTGTCGGTGAGCTATCTCGAGTAACTTCGATCCGAGCTTGATCCCCTCCTCTTTGAGGAGTCCGGAGGCGTTATCGAGCGATTCGGATTTCAAAGAGTTACTGCAGACGAGTTCGGCGAAGGAACCGCTCTGATGAACTCCGGTGCTGGCAGAGGGGCGCATCTCGTAAAGTTCGACTTCGATACCCATCCCGGCTAGGCTCAGTGCCACCTCGGAGCCGGCCAGACCGCCGCCCGTGACCCTTACTTTCATTCTTTCCTTCCCATTTTTCGGTAGTATCTGAAGAGCGCTTCTTGATAATAACCGGCGTACGGGTAGAAAGTCTTCATGCCGTATTCCATGACCTTTTTGGTACTTCCCGACACTTCGAAGAGATCTTTCATCACTCTCGATATCCATATATCGACGGGAAAAGAATTCAATTCTCCGTATGCGAAGAGAGTTACACAACTCCCGACTTTGAAGCCGACACCGTCGAACTTCATCAGTTCACCGAGTTTGGCGTTGAGCGGCAGGTCGCGTATCGAATCGAAGTAGCTTTCCGATTCGAGCGTGAAGAGTTTGAGCAACCAGGGTACTCTGAAGGCGATTTTCAGCTCTTCGAGCTGTTGCTGTCCGATACGTCTGGCCTGCTCCAGATCAGGGAAGAGGAAGAAGGTCTCCCCTTCAAACTCCACCCTGTTTTCAGCGAAGATCGCCGATAGACCATCGCTCATCTTTCTGATTGTGGGGATGTTGTTTCTTGTGGAAAGTATGAACTCGACCACCATCTCGAAGGGGTCCTGCCTGAGTATTCTCAGTCCCCGCGCCTCTTCGAGCGCCTTTTTAGATATATCCGAAACTTTCGAATTCATCGAAGCGAGCTTCTTCTCGATATCGATGTGTATCTCTTCAAGATTGTCTTCAAGTCCGAGATAAGAGATCAATCCACGGTCTATATCCCTTCCCAAAAGGCTATCCGAAGAGGCCTTAACTCTGAGTTCGTTCCTTTCTTGCTTCAGCCGGATCACGGTGTTCCTGACGATTCCTGTCCACCAGCCATCTCTGGCGGTCCATCGAAAAGTCTGCCCGCAATCTAGCGTGGCATCAAGATCCAGTGGTTTATCTATTCTCAAACAGAACTTCGTCATAATCTCACCTCGAAAGCCTCCGCGATGTTTTTGAGCAACCGGAAGGCGTTGTCTTCACGGAATTCGCCCACAACTATAAGGTAGCACTCGTTTCGCATTCCATCCAGATAAACGGCGGTTAACGGCACACCACCGCTCAAGGTCGAACTCCTCGAACCGGTGGCTTTCGAAAGCGCGATAACCAGAGGTGGTATCTCCTCGAGATCGTAACCCTCTTCGAGGGATTTCCCGTTCTTATCGACGATTCGAAAGACCATCCCGCAGGTCTCTCCAAGCTCTCTAATTTTTTTGGCCAGATTCTCCATATATATCAGACTCCCCGAGTATCCTGCAATTGTATTTTCCCGCTTTCAGCCAGTTCCTTCCGTACAGCTCCGATCCTTTCTTCACCAACAGACCGGAGGGTTTTAGAACGGCCAGAAACTCCTTCAGAGAGCTTTCATCTCTTATGGGTATCTCTTCGATCCTTATTAACCTACCCCTGTATTTCCACAGGTGAACGAGATTCCGGAACTTTCCGGAGAGGAGTTCAAAATCCATTCTTTCTCGCTCTTCCCTGTCCCTTCTGGATTTTACAAGACTGGCCTCACAACCGCAATAATTCTGAACGTAGATGTCCTCGAGATACGGTTTTATCTCTTTTCTGCCGGTTCTGAAATTGCCGCCTGTATATTCGGTTCCATAAACGTTGCTAATTTCCATTCCAATCTCATTTATCGTGTCTATAGACTTTCTGGGACTGGCAAGCAAAGTACTGGTGAAGCTTTTGGCATGGATCTTTCCCGATGTCAGGGCGGCGTTTTTAAGCCTCATCTCCATGCACTTTCCACATCTGGCTCCACCTTCTTCTTCATCGAAGTATCTCTCGAAAAACGCTGAAAACTCTTCCGGATCGTACCGTCCCTCCATGTAGTTAAGGTTTAACCTATGGCAGACGGTTTTGAAGGCTTCGAGTCGTTTTTCGTATTCACTTTCAGGGAAGATGTTGGGATTGTAGAAGTAGAAAACGGCCTCCGGAAACTCCCTTTTCAAAACCGTGCTCAACAGGTCGGGCGCGCAGCAGACGTGTATGAGCGTCAAAATTCTATCAACTCCTCTATATCCTTCAGAATACTCTCACCTATCCCCTTCACTTCGAGCAACTCCTCGCATTTAGTAAAGCGGCCGTTGCTCTTCCTGTACTCGACTATTCTCGAGGCCAGCACCTGTCCGATCCCTGGAAGTCTGTCGAGTTCGCTTTCGCTCGCAGTGTTTACGTTTATCTTTCCAGAACCGGCCATTGCTACTTCAAGCGGTTTTATTTTCTCCAGAATCACCTCGATATTCGAAGGACCTATACCCGGTACGGAGAGAAGATCGGAAACGGACACAAACTTCCCGTTCTTTTCACGATGATCGATTATGGCTTTTGCCTTGGAATCACCGATTCCCGGGATCTCCTTGAGCTCTTCGAGCGAGGCCGTGTTTATGTCGATGCTTTCAGGTGAGGCCTTCGCCTTCGTCTCTCTCCCGGAGCTTTCGCCGACTTTTATCAAAGGTTTCAGCTTATCGAGCGTTTTAGCACCTATCCCCTTAACGTTCAACAACTCTTCCACGTCGTTGAACCCTCCGCTGGCTTTTCTGTATTCCACGATTGCTTTCGCCTTCGAGGGTCCTATACCCGGGAGCAAATCCAGTTCCTCTTCGGTCGATATATTGAGATCCAGCGGGAAGGTCACGGTCTTACCAGCTTCCGGCGTATTCACCGTATCGGGAACGGACTTGAGACTGCCCGAAACGGCTACAAATCCTATTAAAACAAGAACGGCTACGGAACCTATGATCTGAATCTCTTTTATCGATAACTTTCTCATCTCAACTGTCTGGGAAACCTATCGGTAATATTCCAGCCAGTTATTCTCTGAAGTGATTGTACATCCAGAGAATTGGAGTACTCTCTAGCGGCCGCCGCATCGGGGAAGATTCCCAGCACGGCAGCGTAGAAAGTTCTCCCGTCTGTGGTGACGGATTTATAGACACATGCGGGATATCCTTCGCTCCTCAGGTCAATTACCTGTGGCGCTATTCCGTCGGAAATCGTATGAGAGACCAGCTGGATACCGTAGGCAGTCTTCGATTCGTACAGTCCGGGGAGTGGGTTGTCGCCTATAAACATTACCCCATACATGTCGTTCACCCTGGTGATGAAATACTTCCCCTGACCCATCTCGACACACAACTTGAAAGCTACATCCTGTTCAACCACAACAAAATTGAAACCCGATCCCTCGACAAGGAAATCGAACGAATTGAGAATGAGTTTCCTGTAGTCGAAGGTTTCGAGAAAGAAATGCTGTTCCACCGGGATGTTTTGAACATCGCGCGGTACTTCGGTCACACCCTGTGAGATCGGTGGGAGCTCTAAGGGGGTCGCCCCGCCTGACAGATCGGGAAGGACCGAACTTCTTATCTCTTCGATTATGAGATCGTACTTTTTGTTCTCTTGCCTGAGAAGTATCGCGTAACCGGCAAGCGTGAAGACTATGCCGGAGAGGGCAAGCACGATTACAATCATTATTTTGACGACTATATCCTGTGATTCTCCGCTCATAAAATACTCCCAAATCCCATCCAGGGTCTATCCCTGACCTGCGTTTCAAAATCCCTTGCCGTTACCCAGTGAGAGCTTTCACCCGACCTGGAAGGCAGGGCGATCTTCACTCCGCCCTTCTGATTGACCAGATCGACCAGAGAGCTGACATCGATCTTAATGGACCGGTCGGGTTTCCCAAGAACTCTCAACGCCTCGTAAAGGTCTTCCTTCCCCGCTCCATCAATAAGCCCGGAGGTTCTCGCGATGTGTAGTTCCAATATGGCTCCGTAAATCAGGGCGGTGGAGTATTCTGTTCTCAGTCTTGAAGCCGATTGAATTAGATCGCCAACCCCGCATCCGACAACCATCCTGGAACTGCCCAGCGATTTAACAAAGGCTGAAGATGCCGAGTAGATGATGTCGCCCCAAAGTTCGCGGGTCACCTCGCCACCGGAGACGATATGGTTCAGGATATATTTGAACAGGCGCTCATCCAGCGAGTAAGCCACCAGCAACGGGAAAAAGATCTCCCCTCTGCGTATCTGAAACATGGTGCCGTACGTCAGCTCGGTATCCACGTATATTCTGTCGGGGAGTCCGCTCGAGTTCAACAGGTTCTTGACGAATTCGAAGTTTATACTGAAACCCGAAAGCGGGGGCATAACTTGACTGACGGTGGTCGTCGGATACAGAAAGAGTCTGTTGACCTCGCCGTGCGTGGATGCCGCGTAACCGACCAGGTCTATGAGCGAGCCCCCGCCTATGACGGTTATCGCCCTCCTCCCCGAGGTCCTGAGTACCTGATAGACTTCTAGAACACGATCTATAGACTTTATGTGCTCTCCGCCGGGCATCAGGTACTCATCTTCGGGATGTATTTGAAGAGCCTTGCGTGCACCGGAATCGAGTATTTTCAGAGACTCCGGCAGTCTTTCCAGCAACTTTTCACCGTAAATCAGCTGACAATTGCTCGAAGATTCACTGGTGAAAGCGACTCTTTTCATTGCCTTCTCTAGACTCCTTCTTCGGCTAGCGCTTTCAAGAGACGGACCGTGTTGAGAACATCGTTGTAATCCACCACTTCGTTGGGAGAATGGACGTATCTGGTCGGTACGGAAACCGTTCCGGCCGCGATGCCCTTCCCGGTGATCTGGTATCCCCTGGCGTCCGTACCGCCGAAGATAAGAACCTCGTACTGGACAGGAATAGAACGTATATCCGCCACTTCCTTCAATCTGGATACCACTCTGGAGGAGCTGACGCTTCCGCGATCCTTTATCTTTATCGTAGGTCCAGCCCCCAGCTTAAATCCCATTCTCTTGAAGGATTTTGGTGTATCCGGTCCGGCCGTTACATCGACCGCAACAGCCATATCCGGCATTATGTCGAACGCGGCAACGCTGGCCCCGACTATTCCCACCTCTTCCTGAACGGCGAAGACGAAGTAAACATCGTCGGCCGGCTCTTTGAGTTCTTTTATCGTCTGCACCAGAATGGCGCAGGCTATCCTGTCGTCCATAGATTTTGAAACGAGTTTTTCACCTAGATCTCTGAATTTCGAATCGTACGTGCCAAAGGTACCGATCGGAGCCAGCTTTTCGGCTTCTTCTTTGCTGGAGGCTCCGATATCTACGAAAATGTGATCGAAGTCGAGGTTCTTCATTATCTCGCCAGCTTCTCTGGCCGATTCACCTTCGGTGCTTACAATACCGCAGGCGCCGCTTTCAAAAATTATCCTCGAACCCAGAAGCATGTACGGTGAAACGCCTCCGAGCATATCGATTCTCAAGAAGCCTTTCTCGTCGATATGGGTCACCACCACTCCGATCTCGTCCATATGGGCGTCCAGAAGCAGCTTCTTTCCACTCTTTCCTCTTTTCATGCAAATCAGGTTTCCCAGTGCATCGACCCTCAGTTCATCGACGTAATCTCTTACTTCCTCCGCGATGGCTTCTCTTATCGCATCTTCTCTTCCGCTGGGGGAACTTATCTCAACTAGTTTCTTTATCAATTCCTTCATCTAAAGCACCTTCCCTTCTTTTACCAGAACACTGGCAAGCTCTGCTACTCCAAGAAAGTCGTTTATGTTTATTATCGAAGTCGGAGAATGGATGTATCTTGACGGGGTCGAAATGACACCGGCAGGAATCCCCGACATGGTTCTCGCTAGACGCCCGGCGTCTGTACCTCCGGCTATCCGCCTTTTGTACTGGAATTTGATCGAATTTCTTCTGGCTGTCTCGACGATGGTGTCGAAGATCCTTCTGTCCAGAACGAGGCCACTGTGCGCAAAGGTGAGAACCGGTCCCATACCGAGGTTTGTGGCCCATCGATACTCCGGGAGTTCGGGGTTGTCTCCGGCGGTGGTGTTCTCGAAAACGAGTGCCGCGTCGGGCTTGACCTGCCTGGCGGCTATTCCGCTCCCTCTGAGCCCAACCTCTTCCTGAACGACCCAGGCGAAACAGAGATCGTAATCCATAGAGAGGCCCTGTACATCGTCCAGAACTCTCAGAAGGACCTCGCAACCGGTTCTGTCGTCGAAGGCTTTGGCCACAGCGTATTCTCCGGTCTCTTCGTAAGCAGTGGAAAAGAAGACCGGATCCCCGATCCTGTGACTCTTCTGGGCCTCTTCCTTCTTCGAATAGCCGAGATAGATACGCAGTTTGTCCATGGACGGGGTTTTCAACAGCGTCGAACTTTCCTGTGTGTGGATCGCCTCGAAGCCTATCACGCCCGGCAGCATCTCCTCGCCTACGAAGACCTTCTTTCCCATCAGCACCCTCGGATCGACACCGCCTATGGCGGTGAAAGAGAGGGATCCATCTTCGTTGATCCTCTTGACCATCAGGCCGACTTCATCGGTGTGGGCCAGAAGCATCAATCTTCTGGAGCTTTTGCCGTTCCCTTTCTTTATCGCCATGAGGTTGCCCACCGAATCTTTCCAGAGCTCATCGACCTTTCCCTCTATCTCTTTCTCGATGAAAGAGGCCACTTTCTCTTCAAATCCCGAAATCCCGGGGAGTTCACAAAGCTTACACAGTCTTTCGAGCTTCATACTACCTCAACCTCCTCGAGTGAACTGAAAAATCCGGAAAGCAGTCTGGCCGAATTGAGAACGTCGCACACCGCAATCACCTCTACCGGAGTATGCATGAAGAGCTGGGGAAGGGAAAGTAGCAAAGTTGGAGTTCCGTTTCCAGCAAGCTGGACAACGTCGGCATCTGTGCCGGTATGTCCGGGACCGTAATCGTACTGAACCGGGAATCCGTTTTCCCTTGCGTAGTCGTCTAATTTCTTGAAGTATCCTTTGTGAATGTTCGGCCCTCCAACAGTTATCACAGGCCCCTTTGCTATTTCGATTCCATCTTCTTTGCTGTGATGCGTAACGTCCATGGCTAGGCCCAGATCAAGCTTAAGAGCTTCGGCAGCCGCTTTGGCGCCCATCGCCCCGACCTCTTCGCGTGTGGTGAAGATAAAATAAACTGTGGGGTGTTCACGGTACATAGATAGAAGTTTAGCCGTCTCCATGCTTATCGCGGCGCACGCTCTATCATCTAGAGCTTTTCCCGAAACCTTTTCGCCCATTTCGAAGGCCGTGAAGTCTACGACCGCGAGGTCGCCTATATTGATTCTGTCGAAGTCCTGATTGATTGAGGCGTCTATGAAGAGCTCGTCGAAGGAAGGCACGTCTCCCCTCGAACCGGGTTTCTGGAGATGCGGGGCGAGCATTCCGATAACGCCCTTCCTTTCCTTCCCGTCACGACACTCAATCCTGACTTTCTGGGAAATCAATATCTTCGGATCGACCCCTCCGAGCGACTCGAATCTGGCGAACCCCCTTTCATCTATGGCCGATATTACCAGAGAGACTTCATCTATGTGTGTGAAGACTCCCACCCGTCTGGAGTTACCCTTTTTAACGGCGATAAGGTTGCCTATCTCGTCTCTGTAGATCTCGTCCACGTATGGACCCACTTCGGCTTTGATCACTTCGTGAACTCTGTCTTCATAACCTACAGGTCCGAAAGCGTTGGAAAGTTCGATCAATAGTCGAGCTGTGTTCAATTTGTTCCCCCCTTTACTTCGAACTTGACGTTGTCTGCCTCTTCGACGACGATTCTACCCGTTCTCACGTGAGCAACCGATGGAACATCGAAGCGGTCGTATTCCTGTGTTATATAGTTTCCTATCTGCAAAAGAGAAGGTGAGAGATCGATGGCGGCTATGATACCTTCTTCACCCTGGGAATATCCGGCCCTCAAGACTCCCCGGGCAGTTCCAAAGACCACTATACTTCCTCCCGAGATCACCTCTGCACCTGGATGAACGTTGCCAACGATAACCACATCGTAATTGTGAACAACAATCTGGCCGGACCTCAAATTCCTCCGGATGATCTGTGCGCCTCTGACTTCCGTGATCTTTTCCCTTACCAGATCGTATTTCTGACCGACTTTGACGTCTTTCTGTTCCATACTTCCGACGAGAATATCCTTCACGTGGACTCCGAGATCGCTCAACAAAGATACGATTTTGACTATATCGTCTGGTTTACTGGTTTCCTGCGTGAGCATCAGGGATATCTCGTCCCCTTCAGAAAAGAAATCCTTCGCATCAGAGAACTTTCTCATTATGTCCTGTCGTAACTCTTCGACACTTCTGTAAGAATCAATAAGAAGAATCAATCCTTTTTTCGTCATTCTGAAGTCTATTGGCATACAGATCACTCCTTTCTTCAAGATTTTATCACGAAAAACAGCTCTTAAAGTTTAGCCGAAACGGTCGATGGGCTGATGTCGGTGCGGATAATTCCGTTCAGGGCCTTGACCGGAGAAGCATAATAGTGTAATATAAATTACGTGCTTACGCCCTCATCGTCTAGTGGCCTAGGACACTGGCCTTTCACGCCGGCGACCGGGGTTCAAATCCCCGTGAGGGCGCCAGTGGTGGAAGCGTAGCTCAGAGGAAGAGCGTCTGCCTTACAAGCAGAAGGCCACAGGTTCGATCCCTGTCGCTTCCACCAGATTGATGGCGAGGTAGCTCAGCAGGTAGAGCAGCGGACTGAAAATCCGTGTGTCGACGGTTCGATTCCGTCCCTTGCCACCAGAGTTAAAGCTAGTTGTTACAACGCCCCCTCGACAAGGGGCGTTTCTTCTTTTAAAATGTAGTGTAAAGTAGCTGCTATAACCTGTAAATAGGAGGGTAGATGGTGAACAAACAGGCCAGGTTGCTGAAGATAACGAAGCTTCTCCAGGACTCGAACGGCGCGATCAGCGGAAGCGAGTTGGCGAGGCTGACCGGCGTCAGCAGACAAATGATCGTCAAAGATATTGAAGAACTACGCTACCAGGGTTACAGGATACAATCCGGCCAGAAAGGTTACTCTCTATCCACGCAAAAAAAGTGCAGAATGACTCTGTCTGTAAAACACGGAGATTCGGATATCGTGGACGAACTCTCCACGATCCTATCCGAAGGTGGAGCTGTGATAGACGTAGTGATAATGCACCCGGTCTATGGGGAGATTCGGGGAGTGTTGAATCTGCACGACTTCGACGACCTGAACAGGTTCATCGCCTCTCTCAGGTCAAGCGAGGCCGTTCCTCTCCTGGCGCTTTCAAAGGACGGCGTGCATCTACACACGATTGAGGCGGATTCCGAAGATGGTCTTGAAAAAATCAGGGCAGCACTCGAAAAGAAAGGATATCTGGCTGTCCGGGGGGTGGGTTTATGAACATCGACGAGGTTATACAGAGAAACATTTCTTCTGGAAGGAGATTGAAGCTGCTCGCTTTAACTTCACTCGAATGGATGCTGGTCGCGGGAGGGGTTATGGTCACCTCGCTAACGCTTCCCTCGATTATCGAAGGACTTTCGGGGACCGTGGGAGACTCGACGACCATGGCAAGTTCCGTTTTTATCGGTATGCTGGTGGGCGCGCTCGTATCGGGGGCGATATCCGACAGGTTTGGAAGAAAGTGGACCAACCTTTGTCTGCTGATACTCGCCGCGGCAGGAACCGGTCTCACTGGATTCGCCCCATCGATGAGACTGTTCTCGGTGTTCAGATTTCTTTCCGGTCTGGGTTACGGTGGACTTCTTCCCGTTGTCAACGCCTATCTCACAGAGTTTTCTTCAATCAAGATAAGGGGGCTCTACCTCACGCTTCTAGAATCGAGCTGGGCTCTTGGAAGTATCATGGTTGGAGCCTTCACCATGCTTACGCTTGATTCCCTGGGCTGGCAATGGTCATATTATTTCCTCTTCATTTTCGGAATCCCCCTGATAATGATCGGCCTCTTCCTTCCAGAAAGCCCCAAATTCGAGTTCATGAAGAAGGGGAAGAAGGCCCTGGAGAAAATACTCAAAACCTCCATAAAGGAAGAAGTGGAGATGCACGAAAGGGAAAAGCAACCCCTTCTAAGTATCTTCAAAAAAGGTCTGGCAAGAAGAACTCTCATGATATGGTTCAGCTGGTTCACAGTAAGCTTCGTTTATTACGGAATCTACACCTGGGCGCCCAAGATATTCGCTTCAAAGGGGTTAACCCCTGTCTCATCGCTGTGGTACACTTTTTTTATGCTCATCATGCAGCTTCCGGGCTACCTTACGGCTGCCTTCCTCATAGAGAAGATCGGAAGAAAAACCACCCTGACTTTCTTTTTCGTCGCCACCGCGATTTCGGCGCTGATAATGGGGTTGGTTACGAGTTCGGGCTTTCTAATCTTCGCAAGCATTCTGATTTCTATGTCTGTCCTCGGAACCTGGGGAATGGTTTACGCTTATACACCGGAACTCTATCCAACGGAGATGAGGGGATTGGGGAATGGCACTTCCGGAGTGATGGCCAGAACGGCCGGCATAATCGCCCCGTATTTCACGAACTTCTTCATGGGCCGTACGGGCAGCGTTCTATACGTAATGATCTTCATGTCGGTCATGAGCGTTCTGGCTGCGATAATAGTGGCTCTTTTTGGAGTTGAGACGAAAGAAAAGATAATAGAATGATCTCCTGGCGACTTCCCTTGAGGATCTTATGGGTGGTAGTATTGTCTTCGGGAGGTTTTGGAGATGGCGATGAGACCTGAAGATGTGCTATTCATGATGATTCTATTCGGGAGGGGAATTGTGAGCTCCGGAGGTTCCGCAACCGATGTTGAAGTGGCCCTGGAATCGATCGGCAAAAAGAACGGTTTCAAGACCGAGGTTGCTTCGACACCCACGGTAATTCATATATCTCTCATCGAACCGGACGGGAGAAGCTGGTCCAGGATAGAACGGATAAAAGTTGAGCGGCCTGATTTTTATAGAATAACCGCTTACAGAAACCTTCTGAGGGAGTACCTCGATGATGAAACTTCCTGGGTCGATATCGTCGAGAGCCTTAAGCTCCTCGAATCAACCAGGGAACGTTATCCTCTCCTGCTGAGGAGTATTTGCTCGGGCATCGCAGCCATGGCCTTCTCCTACGTGTTTGGCGGTAACTTACTTGAATCGGTATTTTCTGGCGTGATAACCGCTCCGATTTTTCTTTTGCTTTCGCTGATCCCTTCCAACAGGATGTTGATAGATTTTCTGGCGGGGTTTATGACTACAATTCTGGCAGTTCTCTGCGGTTACTTTTTTGATCTCAATTCTTCGAAAATAATCGTCGGTTCGATAATGCCATATGTCCCAGGTATTCTTATAACGAACTCGATTCTCGAGCTGGCCAACCGGAACCTCGTGTCGGGCAGTTCGAAGTTCACCGAAGCGATACTCATACTCGTCTCTCTGGTGTTCGGTGCAAGTTCGGCCTTTTTCGTAGCAGGTGGTCTGGTATGATTCTCAGAGTGCTGGCCTCGCTCATTGCCGGAGCGGGATTCGCTATCATCTTCAGTGTTCCTGCGGGCATAATACCTCTCGCTTCGTGCGTTGCCGCGCTCGGCTGGCTGGTCTATGAATTCACCTCTGGTTTGCTGGGGCTGGCTCTTTCGGTTTTTCTCTCATCGTTGATCATAGGGATTCTTTCCAGGTTAATAGCGACACTGAAGCACTGGCCCCTTCAGCCCCTTATAGTGGTAGGAATAGTTCCTCTTGTTCCCGGTTCTTCGGCTTTCTACGCCATGCAGAGTTTCATGTCAGAAGATCTCTTCAGAGCTTTTGAGTACAGCTATCGGACCTTTTCCAGTGCCTCAGGCATTGTCATAGGGCTGGTGGCCTCATCAACAGTATTCAATATAATAGAGAAGATTATTGAGCTATCAAACAAAAATAACAACATATAGCGGCCTTGTAGTTAAATAATATGTATGATTTTATAATAATAATGAAAGCAACTTTTATCTTTAGCATATATGCTTTGAATTAAATGACTTATTTACTGGTATTTTTGCTGAAGATTCCGTGATTGGGGTTTTATACTTTCGATACACGCTGATTTTATTGTTTATTTGACCCTTGAAATATTGACTTTCCACTTTAAAAACTGGTATAGTGAACACAAGTACTCTTTTTTGCTGTTTGCCGACCAGAATGGGGGTGCTGTCATTGAAGAGAAGACTAACCAAGTGCCCGGTTTGCGATGGAGATCTCAAGATAACTGAATACACATGTCCTTCATGCAAAATAACCATAAGAGGGGACTTCTATCAGGACGAGATAGTCTCACTTTCCGAAGAGCTGCTTGACTTTCTAAAAGTTTTCATCAAGAATAGGGGAAATCTCTCCGAATTGCAGAAAGAGCTGAACATCTCGTATCCCACGGCCAGAAGCAAGCTGGAAGAGCTGGTCACCAGCCTGGGTTATGAAGTCGCAGGTCGGCAGGTTCAGGAGGCTTCTAAAATCATAAAGAAGCTCGAAGATGGTTTGATCGAGCCTGAAGAGGCCGTTAAGCTACTCAACCGTATGAAGGGCAAGCGTTGAAACCACCCCTGGCTTTCAATACATTTTTCACCTGTGCCATGTTTTCCAGAGGAGTCCCGCGGGGTATCTCACAACCGGCGGCTATAAAGGTTCTGCCGTCGGATACATCCAGACATTTCTCGACTGAATCGGCGACCTTTTCCACGCTGCCCTTGAACATGACCGATACCGGGTCGAAGTTACCGCATATCGATATCTTTCCTCCTCCCAGCTCCACCGCCGAAGCGAAATCGACCATCCAGTCAACATCGATTATATCGGCCCCTGTGTTTATCATTAAAGAAAGAATCGGTGTTGTATCCCCGCAGATGTGGAGTTTGACCTTTGCGCCCGCCTCGTGAACACGCTTGATCAGAAGCTTTTCGTAGGGAAGTCCGAATTTGGAGTACGATCTAGGTCCGATAACCGAACAGATCGCATCGCCTATGCCTATGAAGTCGGCCCCCGCCCTCACCTGTTCTAGGGCGAAGATAGTCTCCTGCTCGAGACAGAATTCCAGTAACTCCACGACGAACTCCGGTCTCTCGAAGAAATCCTCCATAATTCCGACCGGAGTTCTGAGGTCGGCAGCCAGGGCGAGCGGCCCTTCGACCCATCCGAGAACCGGGTATTCTGCCGAGGCGTGATTGTTGTAAAAATCGATGGCACCGATTCTGTCGCTCATCCTCCTTCCGGTGGAGGGTTCGACCACCTTCAGCTTCAACGGCTCCGCTGCCGAAAGCAGTGGAAGGCCGAAGTAAGGGATATCGTCTCCTGGAAAGATCACCTCTCCCCCGAGGTCGTTAACCTCTCTGGCAGGATCGGAAATGGCGCTGACCATATCTATTCCGAAATCCTCGCAACACCTGATGTTTCCCTCGCAAAGGACCCTGAAATCGGTGGCGTACTCTCTGTAGGTCTTGCCGATATATTTCGCCGCGAAGGCCATTATTATGTTCAAATTCGGTACCTGATCCACGCTTCGTCCTTCGATTCTCGCAAAGACTCTCTCCCTAGAAGTCAAAACCGCACCTCCTAAAAATAAGAGACTTGAATCCTCTCCCATATAGATTGTAATATCTTTTCTGAGAGAATGTAGAATAAAATTAAAGTGGATAATCATTTCGGTTCTGGAAGGGGTGTTTTCGTTTGCGGGTTGTGAAGGCGATATTCACCGTGCTCTTCGTTTTGCTCATCGCGGTCATAGTGCATGCGATCTTCAGTGTTACAATGGCCAGAATATACCTGGGACGCATGGACCAGGATGGCGAATACATAACCGTTGGAGAAGAAAAGCTGTATATCGAAGTCTCCGGAGCGGGCGATCCGATAATATTAATACACGGCTTTTTGGGCTCTTACCTCGATTTCGATGCTATAGTGGATGGGCTTTCGACCTTCAGAAAGGTCTATGTGATCGATCTGCCGGGGTTTGGCCTTTCCAGAGCTTCTCTGGAGGGTGATTACAGCAAAAAGGGTTATGCCGATCTTGTGAGCGGCTTGATGCATATTCTCAATTTAAATCTGGCCGATGTCCTGGGTCACTCCATGGGCGGGGAAGTTGCTCTTAATCTTGCTTATTATCACCCGGAGAGAGTGAAGAGTCTCATACTGGTCGATTCGATGGGATACTCGAAGATGAATTTCTTGCCGTCTCTTGTTGAGGATAACGAGTTTCTGAACCATGTGCTCATGAGGTATGGCTTTCAGACCTATCTGGTTCAGCGTTTTCTTTATAGACAGAAACTAGGGGACGTTTCGAAGTTCAACCGTGAATCCTTCCATTTGAGCTTTTCGCTGATAAATCATATCTCCCCGGCCTTTCTTTACAGGTTCAATTTGCAGGACGATAGCGGAGCGCTTTCAGGGAAGATTCGAGATATAAAGTCCAGAACTCTGATCGTCTGGGGAGAGAAAGACAGAATAGCGCCGGTTACAGACGGCGAAAGGTTCAAAATCGATATCCCGGGCAGTGAGCTAGAAATTATAACGGGTGTCGGTCACTCGCCAATGCTGGAAAATCCGTCTCTCTTTCTGGAGAAGTTGAAGCTTTTCCTGAAATAAACACGAGATCATTACAGTGGCCGTGAAACGGCAGGAGGCTTTCATGGGTAAATTCGCCCGACCGGAAGTTGTTGTCAGCAGGTGCCTGGGATTTGAAAGCTGCAGGTACAACGCTCAGACCGTACCTAGCAATTTCGTATCGACTCTGGGTAATTTCGTCAATTACACAACTGTCTGCCCCGAAGTAGATATAGGGCTCGGCGTCCCGAGGGCACCCATCAGGCTGATAGCCCTGGATAGTGTGGTCAGGTTGATTCAGCCTTCCACAGGATTGGATGTAACGGAGAAGATGAACGCCTATGCCTCTTCCCTTCTCTCTTCTCTCGAAAATGTCGATGGATTCATTCTGAAGGCTTTATCTCCGTCCTGCGGAATCAAGGACGTCAAGGTTTACCCGGGTGCGGGAAAGGTTATGGCTACGGGAAAAGACAGCGGTATTTTCGGGGGAGAGGTTGTAACCCGCTTCGGCCACCTTCCGGTAGAAGACGAGGGGAGACTCACCAACTTCGTTTTGAGAGAACACTTCCTCACCACGCTCTTCACCGTGACCCGATTCAGAGAGCTCAATCTGAACCGTTCTATCAAAGGCCTCGTGGATTTTCAGAGCGATAACAAGCTACTCTTCATGTCCTACAATCAAAACGAGATGAGAGCTATGGGGAGAATAGCCGGAAATCTAGAAAAGAAAGATCTGAACGAAGTCTTCGATCGATACGCGCCACACTTCTACCGTGCGATGTCAACGCCGCCGAAACACACATCTCACATCAATGTTTTGATGCATGGATTGGGCTACTTTTCACGATATCTTTCATCGTCGGAGAAGAAATTCTTCCTGGACTCTCTGGAAAGATACCGCCAGGCTAAAATCCCCCTGAGCGTTCCGCTCCATATATTGAAATCGTACGTAGTTGCCTTCGAGAACGAGTACCTGGCGAGGCAGACCTTTTTCGAACCGTACCCCGAAGAGCTTGTGGAAATAAGCGACTCGGGGAAAGGGAGGGCTTTGAAATGAAGCCCCGGACGTCGGCATGAGAAGAGAGGGCATTCACAAAGCAAACAACATCTCTTCGAAAACGGGGAGATTCGTGCTCTACTGGATGCAGGCTTCTCAGAGAGCGGTTGATAACGACGCACTCGATTATGCCTGCGAAATCTCGAACTACCTTTCTTTACCGCTTCTCGTTTTATTCGTTCTTCACGGCGAATACCCTTCGGCCAACCGGAGGAGCTTCACTTTCATGCTGGAGGGTCTGGAAGAAACGGAAAAAAGACTGAAAGAAAGGGGAATCACCTTTCTCTTGAAGGCCGGAAATCCTGTGGATAAGGTTCTGGAAATTGCTAAGAACGCATCGGTTCTGGTGTCGGATGTCGGATATCTCAGGCACCAGCAGTTCTGGAGAGAGAGGATCGCCCATAGAGTGGAGTCCCCCTTTTTCGTTGTAGAGAGTAACGTTATCGTGCCAGTTGGACAGGTAAGCAGAAAAGAAGAATTCAGTGCGGCCACTATTAGGCCGAAGATAAGTCGTCTCCTTATTGATTACCCGGAAAGCCGGCCGGTCGAAAGTCGTCGTTTGAAGGGTCTTGGTGTAGAAGACTTCGAGACTGTTTCTCTATCGGCCTGTTTGAAAGATCTGAAGTTCGTGGACGATGTTCCGGCGGTTTCCAGTTTCAAAGGTGGAACTTCGCAGGCTATCGAGATGCTGGAGAGCTTTCTGAGAGACAAAATTGATATCTTCTGCCGGGAGAGGAACGACCCGAACAGCGATGCATTATCGAATATGAGTCCGTACCTTCATTTCGGTCAGATATCGCCTTCATATATTGCCAGGAAGATCACCGAAAGAGAATCGCCATGCGCAGAGGCCTATCTGGAAGAGCTAATAGTCAGGCGGGAGCTGAGTATGAATTTCACTCTGTATAATCCCGACTACGATCGCTTTGAAGGTCTGCCGGCGTGGGCGAAAAAGACACTGAACGAACACAGGGAAGATATGAGGGAGTACATTTACTCTAGAGAACAATTCGAGAGTCGCTCCACGCACGATCCTTACTGGAATGCGGCTCAAAATGAGATGGCGCTCACCGGAAAGATGCACGGGTACATGCGCATGTACTGGGGAAAAAAGATACTTGAGTGGAGCGAATCGCCGGAAGCGGCACTTGACACGGCTGTATATCTAAACGACAAATACGAACTTGACGGTCGCGATCCCAACGGTTACGCCGGCATCATGTGGTGCCTTGGAAAACACGACAGGGCATGGGCCGAGAGAAAAGTCACCGGTAAAGTTCGGTACATGAATTCGGCCGGTTTAAGGCGCAAGTTCGATGCCGACGGATACGTCAGGAGAATAGACAGACTCACTCAATCGACGTAGAAGGTGCCCGAGAACTGCTCAGTTTTCACTATCGAAGAATCGACTTCGACATCCATATTCACTAGGATTCTGTACTCTCCGACCATTAAATCCAGTAGCCTGAAAGCGATAAACGGATAGGTGAAAGCCTGTGTGACGTAATCATTTTTGCCGGGACTCTTCAACTTTGCCTGTACCTGTATCTGGTCGCCGGAGAGTTTTACGTTCTGTATCGATAGCTGGTAACCTCCGGTCGGCTTTGAACCGGCTTTGATTATTACGACAGGCTCAATTCCGGTCAGCGGTGTTTCTACGAACTTCCCTTCCTTTTCCAGACCAATTTCGATTCCGGCGGAAAGCCTATCCTTAGCAACCAGATCGACCAAAAGGTAATTCACCACTGTCATATCTTCGCCTCCATCTGCGGAGATCATGGCTTCGATCCCCATAACTTTCAACGAGTATCCAGAGGGATATGATACGAGCAGCGGTTTCAGAGTGTAGTACATTCCCTCCCGGACGAGCGTCAGTTTCTTCGAATAGGAATCGTTTTCCGAATATATCTCCAGAGAGGTTTCAAGTGTCTCTTCCTCACCCGAGGGTTTGAAGAGCCATCCTCCAAGAACGATGATCGTGCTATCGGAATCGGTGTTGGAAATCACTGTGTATCCGATGCTGGAAGTCCTGCTGCCTGCCTGGTTCTGAAACTGAAAGGGTTGATCGCTTTCCAGCGGAGTAATGTTCACCAGAAAACTGCTCCCGAGGAGCGCGGTAGAAACGATCAGAACCGTGATCAAAATTGTAACCTTCACAAGATACACCTCCCTATCCTGACTATATGACTGCAAGAAGTCGTAGCCGGTTTAAGCAATTGATCATAACACCTCATTTGTAGTATTCAAAAGCCTCCCAAAGACTCGAAAAGCCTATAAACGCTTTTCGTAATTGATCGCTAGAGTTGTATTATAGAGATACGGGGTACTTTACCCCAACTTTACGGGAGGTGTTTTTATGAATAGGCGTTCTTTCTTTGTCATGTTTCTCTGTCTTGTCATTCCGATTTCGTTGCTTGTTGGAAAAACTATCGAGTTGCAGTTCTGGACTCACGAGGATCCAAACAGAACTGTGATCGAAAACCGCTACATCGAAGAGTTCCAGAAAATGTACCCCGATGTGGTTATCAAGAGAGTGACACAATCTTCCACAAAAATCCAGGAGCTTGTTCTCACAGCATTTGCGGCGAATCAGGGTCCGGACATCTTCAATATGTCCATCGAAGATGAGTATGCTTATATAGTTAACCAGCGCGTGGCCTCGGTCAACTATGAAGCTGCCGGATACGAAAACAAAGAGGCCCTGATAAACGCTTACCTTCCAGGCACGCTTGACCCTGTAGTCTTTGAGGGAGAGATCTACGGTCTGCCTCTGGAGATAACCAACTGGTGTATCCTGTTGAACAAGAAGGTCTTCAAAGATGCCGGACTCGACCCGGAAAAGGACTATCCGAAGACCTGGGAAGAGATGGTCGAAGTGTCCGAGAAACTAACCATCAGAGAAGGTCAAATAATAACTAGAAGAGGTTTCGATTTCAGGTATCCGTATTATCTGGTCGCTTTCATCCCCATGGTGGAGCAGCTTGGTGGAAAGCTGATAAGCGACGACGGTAAAACGGCGATTGTCAATGACGAGGCCTGGTTGAAGTTCCTCGACTTCATGGCCGCGTGGGGACCGAATGGTCTTAACTTGGGATCTCCAACCTACAAGAACGCCAGAAGCCTTTTCAACATGGACAACAACGATATAGGAATGTGCACAACCGGTCTCTACCAGCTGGCAAGGATCAAGGCCGACAATCCAGCTTTCTACGATAGCCGCGAATGGATGGTAGTCCCCTTCCCGCAGTTCGAGAACGCCGTGAATTACGTGCCGGCTCATTACTACGGCCACTACTACATGGTGAATGTTCAGAAGCCGAAGGAAAACCAGGAGATGGCATGGAAGTTCATTGCCTTCATGTTGAGCCATCCCGAAGAATACCTTGATAAAGTAGCGATAATACAGCCGACGAATGAATTGCTGGAATCGGACACTTTCAAGAATTATCCCTACTCGGACGTATTCATCTCCGACCTTGAGAAATCGACCGTTGTTTATTTCTCCGAATACTCGGCGAAGATACAGTCACTAGTAAAAGAGGCCGTAGAATCTGTCATGTTGAGCAACGCCTCGTCTCGAGACGCGTTGAACGCGCTCAGAAGAAAGGTTCAGGAAGTCCTCGACGACCAGTATTGATGATTGATTTCGTGCCCGCCGCTTTGGCGGGCCGTTTATTCTTTTCGCGAAAGGAGTGGGTTCACCCTTGAGGCGCATTCTCAAGAAAGGAATAGAGCACAAGAAGGCCCGGTGGGGATGGTTTTTTGTGTTACCGTCGATGGCCTTCTTCGCAGTTTTTTCCTTTTATCCGATAGTGAACGCCCTGTATACGAGTCTTTTCAGAAAAAGGCTGCTTTCGCTGCGGCCCCCTACTTTCATTGGACTGGAGAATTACGAATATCTACTCAAATCTCCCGATTTCTGGAACTCGATCAAGGCAACCTTCATCTTCACACTTGGAACTTTTATACCCATACTGGTCTTCAGCCTTCTGCTTGCGGCCTTCATAATGTCCAGGAAGAGATTCCAGAAGTTCTTCCAGATGGCTTTCTATTCACCGGCCGTCCTTTCCTCCGTTGTTGCCGCGGCGATATGGTTGCTGATATTGGATCCTAGAGGGCTGGCCAACATGGGCGCTAATTTTCTACTGGGAACTAAGGGCGTCGATTATAAATGGCTGGCATCGGCTAACATGGTGAGGTTTTCGACGATACTGGTTTACTTCTGGAAGTATATAGGTTATTTCACAATAATATACATCACGGGATTGGCGAGTATCCCGCAGAGTCTGCACGAAGCGGCAAAGATAGACGGCGCAAGCGGGTGGAAGGACTTCTGGCATATAACGATACCTCTTTTAAAACCTACAACAGTTCTGGTTTCGATAATGTCTATGTTGCAGTGCCTGAAGACTTTCAGTACCCAGTACCTGTTCACGCAGTCGGGGGCTCCGCTGGAGCCGATAAACGTTATCACTCTCAATATCTACAACACGGCGATCAGAGATCACAACATCGGAAGAGCCAGCGCGATGAGTATCATTCTCTTTATCATAATGCTTTTCTTCACCTGGCTTCAATTCAAAGCCAGCAGGTCGGGTGGAGAAGTAGATTATATGTGAGGTGGATTGTGAAGATAATTAAAGGACAATCTTTGCTTGTGGATGTAATAATTTGGGCCCTTCTCATAGCCACCGCACTGTTGATACTATCTCCCATAGTTTTCATGTTCACCGCTTCGTTGATGCCCGCCAGGGATATAGTCAAGATGCCTTATCGCTGGATACCCGAAGAGCTGTACCTTGACAACTACGCACAAGCGATAAGAGGGAACGACGGAAGCTACATATACCCCCGTAATATATTGAACTCCTTCATCGTGGCAGGTCTGGTGTCGGTCACGACCGTCTTGCTGTCGGCCCTCACCGGCTATGGACTGGCGAAGTTCCCATTCAAGGGAAGAAATCTCGTCTTTTTACTGATCATGGCGACAATGATGATACCCTTCGAGGCGATCATGATACCGCTTTATCTGGTGGCCACTTCGTTGAACATCCAGAATACCTACATAGGACTGATATTGCCGTTTTTGACCAATGCTTTCGGTATCTTCTTGATGAGGCAGTATCTCATAACCTTCCCCGACGAGATACTGGATGCGGCGAGAATAGATGGATCGGGAGAACTGAGCATTTTCTGGAGGATAATACTGCCCAACAGCGCGCCGGCCGTGGCCACTCTCGCGATCCTAACCTTCAGGAGCCAGTGGGACAACTTGCTCTGGCCGCTGTTGATATCCCAGAGCGAGGAGATGAAGACGATACCTCTGTACATAGTCAAGTTCGCCATGGAGAAACATACCAACGAGGGAGCCATGATGGCGGCGGCTTCAATCGCGAGTATCCCCATTCTGATACTCTTCATAACTCTTTCGAAGTACTTTGTGAGTGGCGCCTCTCTCTATTCGTCTAGAAAGGGTTAATCTATACCGTACACAGGTTTCACTATACCGAAGAAGGCGCCTTTCATACTGAAAAGTTCCTGGAAGGCGCCCATTTCGATAATAGACACCGAATCGCTGAACCTACAAAGGAGATAATCTTTACCGTCTTCCCAGTTTTTTGCAATTACCGCTTGAACCGGCGAAGCGTCGAAATCGAGCGATGTGATCGGTTTGAGATCGAGAACGTCGAAGAAAGATATCGTACTTTCCTGAGGCTCCACAACGGCGACGTATTTTTCGCTAACAGCAACATCGAGCGCGTAATTGGCAGTCAGTTTTCCCGTTACTCGAAGAAGCCCGTCGGAAAACTCGAGCACCAGTGCGCCTTCACTTCCGGCGGCGACGAAGAACCTTTCGCCGGAAGCGACGATCGCACGTACAGTAATACCCGCTTCCACCCTGTCGATTCCCGAAGGAAAGAGTCGCTGAATCTCTTCGAATCCTTCAGGGCCACGCTTGAAAAGGAAAAGTCCGTCAACTTCCGTTCCCGCGAGTATGGAGTTTTCGTGATAGGCTAGGGAGTTCACCCAGCCTTTGACCGGCAGGGTCTGAACCAGCTTGTAAAGGCGTGGGCCGTAGAATTTGTAGATTTTCAAGCCGTGTGTTCCGTCGGCCACAAAGACCTCGAGCGTCTTTGCGTTAACATCTATCGCCTCGCAGTGGAAAGTGTGCACATGTGTAACCGGTTTCAGGGATAACCTCGACACCAAGGCGAAGCCCCGATCTCTCAACACATTGAAAACGAAGCCGCCAGACTCGACACCGCCGCTTGAAAGGGATGTGACAGGCACTATACTGATGCGCCATTCACCGTCCGTGTGATTCACATTGACCAGGCCCTGAAAGCCAAACCCGAAGAAATAATCCGTTGCCGATACAAAAATGGCGGTAATGAGAAAGACAGCCAGCAGAATTTTTCTCATAGAACCACCTCCGTCTATAGTCTATTACAAAACCACTATCGAAGTATTCGCTTTCGAGAGTGGTGGTCTCAACCTTACTCTGGTCGCTGAAACCTGACGACTTGAGAGATATAATTGTATCGGGGTGATACAATGAGCAAGAGAGAGTATCTCCGCAAACTTCTGGCCAATGGACGCGGGGCCGATGAGATAGCCGATCTTTTCGGTCTCACCACCGAAAAACTCCAGGCTTACCTGGGTGAGGAGGAACGATCCAGACTCGCATTATCGCAGGTGAAGTCTGACTTGAAAAGGCTCGAAGAATTTCCCTTGGATAGCCTTGAGAGCATTTTGCTTTTCTCTTTCAGAGTGATTCTCGAATCCATCGGTTTTCTCTTCGTAGACCTCGAGCGCGATCTCTACGATTCTTCGAACGATAGAACCTCAAGGTTGATAAAGCGTCTTCTTGACGGAGCCTATCTCCTTCTGGCCATAAACAGGCTTGAGTTAGTGGGCGCGGGCATTCCCGCTCTGCGCAAAGACACCAGATTTTCTAGAGCCTGCCAGAACAAAGCCTTTATTGCGGAAAAACTGCTAGATATAGCCGAGAGAATCGAGCGAGATCTTGGCGGAGACCTGTGAGTGTTGTGGGAGTTGTTCGAAAGCGGCAAAGATAAGTGTAGTATAATCAACCTGGATGATGATCGAAAAGAGGGACAGTCTTGTCTGATTTAAAAGATCGCGGGTTAAAGGGGTTTCTTTCGGCGGTTGATGTTTTTGAAAAAGCCGATGAGAGTTTCGAGGGGAAAGGCTGGAGAGTGATAGCCGAAACTCAGTCTGCAGCAATTATAGCTTCCAGGGCTCCGTCCATTTTCTCGATTTTCGGCAAGTTGTTCGAGCCGAAATTCCTTTTTCTATACAGGGGACCAGGGGGCGATGTCCTTGCTTCTCAGTCGGAAAAGCTTGCCGATCTCTCGCAGGCCGTTCTCGATGCAGCCCTGTTTCAGAAGGATTTCAACGACAGTTTCGTAGATCTTTACTCGCTTTTCAAAGAAGCGCCGGACATGTTCGAGAAGACCATCGGCCACTACGCTACGCACATCTCGCAGGGAGATAAGGATCTGTTTTCCGCTTTGAGAGAGCTGAAGATTCTCTACGAGAGAGTGAAGAAGAAGTTCGGCCAGTACGCCGTTAAGCTTTCTTTGAACAACCTGGTTACATCGATCTTCAAGCTGCGCTGTTCCTTCCTGCCATCGATCGAGGAAGATATGGTGGATTTTCTCGAGCAATTCCCGCCCGGACCGGAGGGAATGGAAAGCTTCATAGAAAACCAGATCCTCCTGGCGGCAGGAGAACCGGAAGAAAGCGAAATAGCCGTCCAGCTTTCCAGAGTTGAAACGGTGATTCACGAACTGCAGAAGTACTCCTCGAGCTACCTACAGTGGTTCACTGTACCGGAAGGAGTCTTCGTATCGTATCTGGAGAAGGGAATGCAGAGGATTCCTTCGCTGGAGGCGTGGTTCGAGGGTGTAAAGGATGCAAGGACAAGGTACGGTCTTTTGCAAACTCACTGGGAACAATCGCGACATTGGTACTTTGAAAAGATAGGAGCCGGTTTGATAGCGTTGTTTCAAAGATCCATGACTGGCCAGACGTGCTGGACAGTAGTGGAGGAGAAACAGATAAAGGATCCCCTCTCCCACGCCGGCGAGACGGTGCGTTATTCGGCGATAAGGACCGATTTCAAAATAGTGCGCAGCGACGATCAGGAAGGTTCCTACACGCTCTGTTCCATAGATGAATTGAACGTAACTTCCAGTGGCCTGAAGAAAGCGGCGAAGACCTTTCCATATGAAAACATAAACTGCAATTTCAACGAGCTGAAAATTTCGAAAGAGGCCTTTCTTGACAGCAAAGATGCCAGGTTCGCCGGATACATCTGGAAATTTCTTCTTCCCGGTGGCGGTCAGGACAGAGAGGCCAAAAACAACGAAAGAGTTGAATGCTTCGTATATTATGTGATTACGATACTGTCAAAGGGCTTCGGCACACCGCTTCTGAAGCTTTTCTTCGCGAAAGAGGAAACTGCAAAGCTGTTCCTGGAATTTTTGAAGGAGGCCGCCATACTGGGAAGCTGGAAGGAGTATCCGCAGAACGGACTTCCAGCCTCTCTGAAAGCCAAGCAGAGGACTCACGAATCGGACGAGAGAAACATCGGAAGTCAGAACCCTGATGTATCGGTCGTGCCGGCAATCGAGAGGTTTCCCGAGATCCTTGCCACGATCGATGAGCCGGAAGCGGTCGAAGAGAAGAAGCCATTCACGCTAGCCGGGGAACTGGTGGAGAAGATAAACTCTCTCCATTATGAATTGGAGTGGTCCGTGAAAAGCAATCGTGAAACCGTCCTGCATTATTACTTCCCCGAAATGACCACAGAAGAGGTCGGAACAATCGCTGAAGAAAAGCTGCCGGTAGCCGGAGAGAAAACGGATAGTCTGAAGGAACTTGAGAACAAGATAGAGGCGCTTTCGGGAAAGACGCTACAGACGGTTTGCAAAATTCTGGCGTGTGAACCGGAACGGGAGTACACACTCGAAGAACTCGGTCTAAGCTTCTGGAGCGTTTTCGTAGTCGCCCCAAAGATTACAACCGGTGGAAAGCCTCTGATCGAGGTTATTAGCGGCGAGAAGCCCCGGGTCATATGGGGTCGTAACTTCGATTCCAGGGTTAAGGACGTTCTCAAGAAGAAATTCTCTTTTGAAAGCTAAGCGAAAGGAGAGCTACCAGTGGATTACCATCCGATGTTCGAAGCGATAAGGGCCGGAGCGGCCGTTCCGGTCGATTATATAAAGGAGATCCTCACGGGTAGAGACAAGTATCAGGTCGAGATAGAAAACGATATCGACTATATACTCACAGGCAGGAGCAAAGTACGAGTCTTTCTGGGCCAGTACGGGCTGGGAAAGACCACCCTCGCCAGATATGCCGAGTACCTGGCCAGAGAGAAAGGGATGATGATCTCCAGTCTTGCCGAAAAGGATTACGACACACTACACAAGCAGGACGAGTTCTTCAGGTCTGTCATGAAAAATATGTCTCTGGTCGGTATAAGCGGAAATCCCCTGAAAATCTTTCTGGGCGCCTGGGCTGAGAGGATCATCGAAGAGTTGAAGGATCAGGAAATACCGGCCGAAGAGATAATGCCTGTGAAGGAGTACCTTTCGAAGAGAGACCACTACGATCCCGGCGGAATGTTCTCGCAGTTCTGCGCAGCTTATGTGGTTAGCACGGCAAAAGGCGAGACAACAGAGGAGTTTTACGCCTATCTCGTCGGTGACAGCATTGACAAAAGATCCATGAAAAAACGTGGTATCTACCATTTTCTTCAGGACGACGGATGGAATTTCCTGAGATCCTTCACTTCCCTCATGGACACGCTACAGGTTCCCGGGATGGTAGTTATAATGGATGAACTCGAGAGCATAATGAATAGGAGGCGCGATGTTAGAGAGCGCACTTTCAACCAGTTAAGAGAGATAATCGACAGACTTTCGGCCGGATTCCTTCAACGCACCTACTTCCTGTGGCTGGGAACGGATGTATGGTTCGAGAACAAAAACAGGGGAATAGCCTCGTACCACGCTCTGTACGACAGGATGAAGAACATCACGGGCGATGACAGCGGAAAGTCCCTGATTCTTTCGCTCAAGCCTCTTGAACTCGATGGATTTAAGATGCTGGCAAGAAAACTGATCAAGCTTTACAGAGAATGCTATTCGTTCGACGGTGGAAAGGAAATCGAAGAGCTGCTCGTGAAGTCTCTTAAACAGCAGTACACCGGAGTGGATGGCAAAATAAGACCCACCACGAGAGAAGTGACCAAACTGACAGTTGAGTTCCTCGATAGTATGCGTCAGGGTCGAAAACCGGAGTCTTCTGATAAAAAGCCGGTGAAGGCGGTAGATGAACTCTGGTAATCGATCCGAGAATTGACCAGAAGATTCTGGATCTCCTCTCTTATCGATTCCACTGGAAAGAGCTCAGAGAGATTCAAGGCAAGACTATCTCGCCGATTCTCGATGGCGATAATATACTTTTAATAGCGGGCACAGCCTCTGGCAAAACCGAAGCTGTCATGATTCCGGTGTTGAACAGGCTGTTGGATGCGGAGGCCGGCCTGAAGTGCATATATTTTGCGCCGCTCAAATCTCTCATAAACGACATAGCCTCCAGACTCGAGGTAATGCTGAGTCCTTTCGGCCTCTTCGTGGGCAAGTGGCACGGCGATCTCTCCAGGTGGGACAAGGAAAGTGCTCTTAAGAACTCTTCGATTCTGGTAACTACCCCCGAATCGGTTGAAGGCATTCTTTCGGGTTCAAATGCCTGTCTGTTCGAAAATATAGAGTTCATCATCATCGACGAGGTTCACGCTTTCATAGAATCGCCGCGCGGGGCGCAGCTGGTGTCGATTCTGGAAAGATTGAGAGTTCTTTCGCAGGCCGACCCCCAGAGGATAGCCATGTCGGCGACTGTGGGAAACCCGGACAGGATGATGAAATGGCTGAGCGGAAGCTCCGAAAGGCGCGGCGTGATAGTCGCCGAAGGCAAGAAGGTTTCCAGGAGCATAGAGGTCTTCACAGACGGAGAAATCGAACCCGTCGATTATCTGTTGAAGCTTTTGAAGGGAACCGGAGAGAAGATACTCGTTTTTTCTTACTCCCGATCGAAAGCCGAAGAGTTCGCCGCGATAGCGAAGTCGCTAGGACTCAATGTTCCGGTACATCACAGCTCTGTATCGAAATCTCAAAGGGGCCAGATCGAAGATGAGTTCAAGAATAATTCTGACCTGAGGGCAGTGGTCGCGACTTCGACTCTCGAGATGGGAATCGATATAGGCGACATCGACAGGGTGGTCTTTCTCGAGCTTCCCTCTTCGGCCGCCTCCTTTCTCCAGAGGGCCGGACGGTCGGGACGTAAGAAAGGGAAGTCAAAAATAACGGTTTTCGTAAACGACAGTCAGAGCTGCTACAACCTCCTTGGAATACTCAAGAAACTGGACGAAAATACAGTGGAACCTGTAGAACCAATCGACTTCTATCCACAGCTTCTGGCTCATCAGCTGATAGGACTCTCGTACTGGAGGGGCTTGTTGAGTGCCGGGGATCTGGACTTCCTCAAAAGAGCCTTTCCCTTCACCCGAGTGGGCAGAGATCACTTCAAAATGCTGGTTGATCACTTAATAGAAAGAGAGTTTCTGACCGAACGCGACGGCATGATCGTTCCCGGGGCCTCCGCTGCCGAAATCTTCGGTAGTGGCCGATCAAAGATGGATTTCGTTGTTCTTTTTCCCGGTTCCCTGGAATACTCCGTGGTGCTTTCCGGAGAAGAGATCGGCAGAATACATCCGCTGATACTGAATGGACAGGAGGGCGAGGGTGGCGAGAATTCGTTCATACTGGGTGGAAAGTCTTACCTTGTAAGAGAAATCGATCGGAAAGAGAGAGTCGTTCATGTGGTTCCCGGACGCGGGGGAAGGCTGCCGGGTTGGCTTGGTGGATCTTCGGCGGTCACGAAGAGTTTTGCCCGTTCAATAATGAACGCGATGATCGATCTTCCTGACTACGAAGAAACCCTGCTATCAGAGGGAACCCACAAGAGGCTGGAAGAAATCTCCCGCGACGTCGTGGCGGACGGAAGGATCAGGCTGATTTCAGAAAAAGAGGGAAACACCGTAATCACTTACGCGGGAGATATGTCCAACATTTTCCTCGTTACCTGTTTGAAGGCCGTGTTCGGTGTCGAGCGGACATCTTCGAATTGGCGAGATGTAAAGATAAAGGATAAACTCGGCACCGAGGAGCTGGCCGATATGTTACTGGCGCTTGCAAAAATGGACCATTCAGAGCTGAAAACTTTCCTGTCGCTTTTTTTAATGGGGGAACCGGGCCGGCTGAGAAAGATGTACGATCTGTTCGGCGATAAACTCTACGATTACGCTCCGGAGAATTTAATAGCGGAATTCGTGGTACGCAATATCTTCGATCCGGGACTACTAAAGGAACTTGAGGACGTTGACTGTCAATTGATCTGACCGCGCTCTTTAAAGCGGTCAATTCAAGCTAACCGATATGAGCGAGCCGAAACTCGAAGGCGACTTCACAAAAGCGATTTTCGATGTTATACTATATTGTACACAATATAATGGATATCAATTGGAGGTAATTGCTTTGAATACAACTAAGATTAATGTGATCTTCCACTCTATACATGGTCACATATACAAACTGGCTCTGGCCGAGGCGGAGGGAGCAAAATCCGTTGAGGGAGTAGAAGTGAAGATTTACCGGGTCCCGGAAACCTTGAGCAGGGAGATACTCGAGAAGATGAAGGCCGTCGAATCGGTGGAGAGTTTTTCATATCTCCCCGTTGCCGACCTAAAAACTCTATCCGAGGCGGACGGTCTTATCTTTGGAACTCCGACCAGATTCGGTATGATGACCTCTCAAATGCGCAACTATCTGGATTCCACCGGTTCACTCTGGTCGAAAGCGATCCTGGTTGGAAAGCCCGCGACGGTCTTTACGTCGACATCGACTCAGCACGGCGGTCAGGAAGCGGCCATACTCAGTTTTCACACCACGTTGCTCCACCACGGTATGATTCTGCTGGGACTGCCTTACGTTCACAGCGAGATGTTCGAAGTGGAGAAAGTGTCGGGAGGAGGTCCATACGGCGCATCGACCCTTACCGGAAGCGACGGCAGGAGACAGCCGAGCGAGGCCGAACTGAAACTGGCTTTTGAACAGGGAAAGTATCTTGCCACGATAGCTTCAAGGCTCAAAAACAAATGATAAGGAGGCCACGAAGGGCCTCCTTACCACATCATGCAATTTATTCCTCGTCGAAATCCTCTTCAAGCTCCACTACGGAATCGTTCAATCTTTCGAGATCGGCTTTGAGTTCCACTATCGAAGATTGAAGTTCGGGAAGTCTTGAGATTACCTCGTCGAGACCGTCAACCCAATCTTCGATGCTTGATCTGAGCTCAACGACTTCGTCCTGTTCCATGTCTGGAAGGGATTCGAATAAATCTTGAACATCAGTATTCTCAAGTTCATCAAACAGTTCTTCGACAAGATCGAGTATCTTTTCAATGTTCTGCACCCGTGCCACTCCTTTCAGGTTCTTCTATACTGACCGATGTTATCACAACTCCCGTGAGTTTTCTACTGTTTGGAATGCAGTTTTTTTTCGACAATGAATCGATACTCACTACCACAAACCAGGGAATTTCCAAAAGAAAAAGGCGGCCCATCGGCCGCCTTTGAAGCTCCGTCTATCTATTATCTCTCTGGAAAACCGTAACCGATCAGTTCGTTCCACCAATCGGGGTAAGCTGCGGTTCTGAAATTCACATAACCCAGAGCGTAGTTACCGAGGAGTCTGTCGCCGAGGAGTTTCCACTCTTCGAACCATGCTACCGCGTTCATGAACGCGTAGTTGGAAACGAAGTCGATGGCAGCTTCCGGATCAGTCTTGTACATCTCGGTCGCTATTGCCTGGACCTGCGGTGTCAACTTGTAGAGAACTTCGAGTTTGGGATCCCTGTAGTTTCTTATGTCCTGGATGGCGAGGTTGTAGTGAAGCTCAGCCATCTGCTGAACATAGGAACTTACCCACCAGCCGGAGTCTCTTCTGAACTCTTCATATCTGCTTCCGGTTTCGTAGAACTTCGGTAGGTCTCTCATGATGGGCCAAAGTGGGACTATGTATGCGGTATCCGGTGCGCCGTAACCGTACCATGCAACGCCCTTGAATGGATCGGCATAGGCGGAGTTAGTCTCACCGATGTGGACGTAGCAGGTTCTGTGCATGTTGATGCTTCTCTCCCATGTTCCGGTTCTACTTGTGTTGGCGTATCTGATAGGATCGCCCCAGGGACCGGCGGCCGGTCCTACCGTAAGGTCGTATTCCGTACCCTGGTAGTAATCGCCCTTGATAACGAAGATATCGTGAACTGTGAGAAGTCTGTCTGGCTTTACAGAGAGGGGGAACCTTACGTCGTGCGGACTGAGACCCAGAGATGGTGCAACCAGGTCGAAGGCTCTCCATTCTCTTCTTGTTGCGTAAAGGTTGTCATTCGGAGCGTATATCTCCGCTATATTGAACGGTTTGCCGGAAGCGGGATCGTACCATCCCTGCTCAACGGCGAAGGACACGATGTTCGGAGAGGCCATTACATTTTCGGTGTCGTTGAGGTCGACTTCCATGATCCTGGCCCTGTTGGCCGCCACAGTGAAATGATCGGAAGGAATTCTAACTGCGACCCATATATCTCTTCCGTAGAACTCGGCTATCCAGCACTCTTCACCATCCGCAACGGTCATAGTCTCTCCGCCGCCACCCACGGTGCTCCAGCCGTACTGCTCAACGAGATCGCCCATAATTCTGACGGCTTCTCTCGCAGTTGCAGCTCTCTCAAGAGCGATATCCTGCGCCGTCCAGCAATCGATGATGCCCATGCTGTCCGTCCAAAGAACTTTTCTTACTTGCTTACCGTAATCTGTGCTTGTATCGATGGAGAAAGTAGATTCACTGATGGCGACCCCCTTCTCGTTCATGAAGGAGTACCTTGAGTGGAAATACTGGTAGGTGTGGGGGACCTGGGGAATTTGACCAATCAGTGTTCCCTTGGTGCCTACATTGACATCGGGGTAGTTACCGTAATCGATGTAGTTGTGAGAATCGAGGACGATATCTCTCATCGAGCCTTCTGGCCAGTCCATGGCCGGAATTATCCAGAGACGGAAATCGGCGCTGGTCGAATCGTCGTTGTGAGTGATTATCGTGGAACCGTTTACCATGGCGTCTTTACCGACACCGAGAATGGTACAGGCTATTGCCGCACTTCCAAGAGTTACGAGGAATACAATAAGAACTACTAATGCCTTCTTCATAAAAGTACATCACCCCATCAAAACAGAAATATGACTTTCTTGATGTTCCGAGTTGCTATGTAGAGCTGTTCGGCTAAACCTCAAATATCACCTCCAGTATAGAGAATGCAGAGTCTTTGCAGACTCTGCATTATAATAATTATTACTTTTCTGCAGGGAAGTTCTCGTTAACGAACGTTAAAGCATCTCTCCACTCTTTCGGATAGTTCGTTCCGCCGAAATTCACCCTATCTGCCGCGTATTTACCCATGAACATATCTCCGAGCCTCAACCAGTCGGCCTGCCATGCAACTGCGGTGTTGTATGCGTAGTCGCTTATTATGGCTATGGCGGCATCGCGGTCCGTTTCATAGACTTCGGCAGCCAGTTCTTGAATCTTCGGTACAGTGTTGTATATCGCTTCCATCTTGGGATCTCTGAAGTTCCTTAAATCTACGATGGCATCACTGAATCTGCGTCTGGCCATTTCCTGCACGTAAGTGCTCGTCCACCAGCCGGAGTCTCTTCTGAATATTTCGTACCTGCTCCCGGTTCTGTAGAACTCGGGAAGTTCAGCCATGATTGGCCATAATGGCGTTTGATACGATGTACCAACGGCACCGTAGCCGAACCATACGAGAGCGCCTATTTCGGGCGGTAGCCAGCTCTTGATCTGGCTTATCTGCAGGTAACACGTCAGAGGTATTCCGATCGGTCTCTGTCTTCCGCCGGTTGTATAGCTGGCGAAAGGATCGCCGAACGGTCCCGCACCGAATCCCTTGGTTAGATCGAATTGCGTACCTTCGTACCAGTCACCGGAGATGGTGAAGATGTCCCAAACTGTGAGTTTCTTATCGGGCTTTATCCAGAGAGGATAGTGGACTTCCAGATATTCGAACCCCATCGACGGTGCGAGAAGGTCGAAGGCTCTCCATTCACGGATGTTGCCTCTGGTTCTCGGTGCGTAAACATCCACCGGTCTGAAGGGTTCTCCCGAGTTCGGATCATACCAGCCCTGCTCGACGGCGTAGGAAATCAGGTTGGGAGAATGCATAACGTTTTCGGTGTCTTCGAAATCCACGTCACGAATACGGAAAGTGTTCGCGCCAACGTAGACGCAGTCATCGGGCATCCTTAGAGCTATCCAGAGATCTCTCCCGTAGAACTCGCAGATCCAGACTTCGTTTCCATCCGTCACATTGATGATTTCACCCGAGCCGTACCAGCCGTATTCCTCGACGAGATCGCCCATGATTCTGACGGCCTCTCTGGCGGTTGTAGCTCTCTCAAGAGCTATATCCTGAATCGTCCAGCAATCGATCATGCCTCTGGCTTCTCTGAGCTCTCTTCTGGCGCTAGATGTTGATTCGCCCATCGCCACTCCCATTTCGTTGATGAAGGAATACCTGGAATGGAAATAACGATATGTGTGTGGAACCTGCGGGATCTGGCCTACCAGAATTCCCTTGTTGCCGTTATCGACGTTAGGATAGTCGCCGTAATCGATATAGTTATGAGAATCGACAACGATATCTCTCATCGAACCTTCGGGCCAATCCATAGCCGGAATTATCCACAGCCTGAAGTCCGCGACGCTCGAGTCGTCGTTGTGTGTAATGACAGTGGAACCGTCGGCCATGGCATCCTTACCAACTGCGATGATTGTACAGGTAAGAGCTGTCCCGCTCAAAAGGAACAGGAAGACGGTCAATAACAGGAGCACTTTCAACTTGATTTTCATGCTTTACCCCCTTAAGTCTTTTGGTTTTGGTGCTGTGCATACTTACCCTATAGGGCCCGATAATTGAATCAGTTCTTAAAAACTCTCGATGGATCTGCTTTGCTCGGGTCGTGTAGGTAATAACCCGTACCGTTTTCCATTACTTCGGCATAACCCGGGAAGGACACAACCAGGGCCTTTTCAGGGAAAAACATATTCATCCAGTTCACAGCTTCGAGAGTTCCCGAAAGATGTCTCCCAACCCTGTAATCGAGGGGAGCACCGATAATAACATTTCCGAGAGGATCCGTGAAACCTTCCTTGATATCGTAATCGCAGTAAACTAAGCCCTTCTCGGCGGCGGTTTGTACGAACTCATCGATACCGTCGACCATGAGCTCTTCTGTCATCCTTCCGGCGACCCTGTCGATAAATGGCTCGGGCGTTTCCATCAGGAGCGCAAGGGCATCGCTGAAATCTCCAACTTCTCTGTGCGTAAGGCCTTTGAGGTTCTTCGGAGAGGCTTCGATTTTCATAGGGAACTGAGTTGCGCTGAGCATCATCGCGGCCATCATGCCTATATCCATGGCGTCGTCGTGCGCTACGTATGTGCTGACCACAGGATACATGAGAGAGGCTTCATGATAATCGAAGAAGATATCGATATCTTCGTTCCTTATGAGCTCCATTATCGCAAAAGAGATCCGTTCGGTCAGTGTTCCGTTCGCACGTCCAGGGAAGGTTCTGTTGAGATTGCGAATATCCTGATAGGCGAGGTTTTGGCCGGAGGGGTAATGAATGTACGTGTATGGATCTGGCCATTGGTCGAGGGGATTGGTTCCCCTATCGCCTATTCTGTACTTCTGACTTCCCCAGGGAGTTTCAACAGAAAAATACTTTGGATAGGCATTCCCCAGCATACCGAGTGTTGAAGCGCTCATGTTGGCGTGCGGTATTACGTACACCTTACCGCTTTCCACTTTGATGTTTTCCATCACCACATAGGCCGCAACGGTTGTAATGGGTTCATATGGATGGGTACCGCCGAGAATCAACATCGAACCGCCCGGAACCCCGGAGTCGTATATGTATATGGGAGTATCTCCCCAGGTCCCCTTCAGACTCGGCAGGTATTCGCTGAGCATTATCAT
>NZ_DAOSEH010000010.1:0-50050 GCF_035363035.1 Mesotoga sp.
TTCTCCAAGCAATCTTCTCCACATTGAACTCACCCGATAATCACTCTCTAAACACAAATCATACCCGTTTAATACTTTGGAACCCCGTAACGAAAGTCATAACGTAAAGGATCTCTTCTTACACCTCAAAATGGTTTTAAGCATCATAGTTTCGTATCAATAGTATATTTTACTATCTGTACCATCGAGAATCCAAAACGGAAGCTTCTGTTTATCGATCCCTTCATTCTTCCAAACCAAAACCGTGATAATCGTTCATCTATCGGTCGGGAGACGGGGTATAATCTTTTTAGTGAAGATTTTTTTGAACCATGCGTTTCCACAGTAACGATTCTATGGTTCGCCAATTTGTCAAATCCGGGAGGGGTTGATCCGTCTTGATAGGTTTTGTGTGTGATTCAGTAGTGGATCTTCCAGAAGAGCTGGCCAGGCGGGACGATGTTTTTGTGGTACCGGTCATGGTGATTTTGAATGGAAAGTCTTATCGTGAGGGTCAGGAAATCGAAAAGAAAGCAATACTACGGCATCTGGAAAGGAATTTTGCCCACACTTCTCTACCAAATCCTACAGATGTACTGGAATCTTACCGATCGATGGTTGAACGCGGCTACAACGAACTCCTAGTTATAAATCTCTCGGGTTCTTTAAGCGGTACACACAATCTCTTCGCCACTATGGCCGCTCAATTCATGAGCGAGAATCCGAACGTTCACATCGAGTGTATAGATTCACTTTCGCTCTCTGGTGGAGCCGCCATGCTTGTCTATCGGGCCTTTATGATGAAAGAGAGGGGCGATTCTCTGAAAGTGATCGCCTCCGATCTCAGAAAGCGCGCCGGTAAGGATAATATCGTTTTCTTTGTACTTCCCACCCTGAAATACTTGAAAGAAAGTGGAAGAATCGGTAAACTGGAAGCGGCTCTGGGACAAATACTTAACGTTAAACCCGTTGTCACCATCGACCGAAGTGGGGTTTTTTCCCAGGTAGGAAGAACCAGAGGAATGAAAAAAGCCGTTGAGAAAATGGTTGAAAGACTTAAATCGGCCGTTAATGGCAAAAAGATATTTTGCATCGCGCTATACCATTCCGGCAACGACAACGAAACCATGACGCTGGTCTCCTGGGTGAAAGAACAGATAAGCGGTCTTTCAAAGGTGCTTTTTGCGGGTGAGCTGTCGGCCGGAATTCTCGTGCACGGAGGAAGTGGAATTATCGGCATAGGCGCGTTGGTTGGGTAGAAGACAACCTCACTGCTGGAAACTCGCTTTTCCAAAAAGCACTTCCATCTCCGGGACCTCCATTCGTCCCATCGATCTGTGTATACCCAGAAAGACAGTTCCATCTTCGTATTTCGAAAAAGATCGCTATATCAAACAATCGAAAGATATTCCATCGAATCAAAAGAATAATGTCCTTCTTCTTTTCACATCGCTTCCAATAGCCAATAATTGACCTAAATGCTAGTTATAGGGATTTAGGTTATATGTAATTCAATTGTTATAATGGAATCGTTTCCAATATTACATCACGGTATAGGGTGAATTTGCTTGAGAAAACCAACTATTAGAGATGTTGCGAGGCTTTCAGGTGTTGGAATCGGTACCGTTTCTAGAGTATTGAATGGCGGTTCTGTTAAGCCTTCGACGAAAGAAAAAGTGACAAAGGCTATCGCCAAGCTTGGTTATCGACCCAGCTCAGTTGCCCGACGACTGGCAGGCGGGCGAACCAGGAGGGTGCTCTTTTTCATGCCTGAAGTGAGAACCGAGTTTCACTGGCGTGTGATGAAGGCATTCGACGACGCGATTGACGCGATGAACTACGAAATGGTTATATATCCGCTCTTCTCCGGTCGGAGACTGGAAAGGTTGCACAACGACACCACACTTCTCAGAGATTCCGATGGAGCAGTTTTCTGTACGATGAACATGGAGTTCCTTCTGAAGCGCAGGATCGATTTTGGGAAGAATATAGTGCTTCTGGAATCACAATCGGAGGATTTCGATTGTGTCTATCTGGACAATTTTCTCGGAGGAAAATACGCTGCCCAATTACTGCTCGATAACGGTGTAAAGGAGTTTTTCACCGTTACTTTTGAGGAGAGTAACAACGTACTGGCAACGGAGAACTTTGAAAAGAGGTTGCTAGGTTTTTCGAAAACGCTCGAAGCCGCCGGCTATAGATTCGGAAAGGATCATGCCGTATATACTTCCTTCTTCTTCGACACAGCCCACGAAAGGATAGCCGACATTCTTCTCAATTACGAAAGACCAGGCATATTTGCACTAGCCGACAACTTCGCGCTCGAAGTTCTTCAAACAGCTTCGGCCGTTAAGAAGACACCTGGAAAGGACTTCTTCCTGGTCGGTTACGACAACCAGAGCTGGACAGAAAGGGCCGGACTTACGACGATCCAGCAACCGATGGAGGAGATGGGACGAAAAGCGGCCGAACTCATTATTAATAGAATCGAAGAACCGGTTGGCTATATTCAACCGGTCAAGTTTCTGCCATACGTGGTGCGTAGAAAAACTGCCTGAACCAGCAAACGAAGTTGAGGAGGATTTATGGCCAGAAAAGATAGTAAGCTCACTCTTGCACAGAAAGAACAGAGAACCGCTTACAGGCTTCTGATACCGGCATTGGTAATTCTTGCGGCCGTGGCCTTCTATCCACTGTTCGAGGTCTTCTATACGAGTTTCACCAACAGGGTCTTTGCCTCCGGAACTGACGAAGCACCCGATTTCATAGGTATAGAAAACTACAAAAGCCTTCTGGGTTTGACGATTCAAGAGATGCCTCCGGTAATCGACACAGAAACAGGGCAACCCCAGACCGATGCTTCGGGCAAAGCAGTTTACGAAAGGGCCGTCAGGGTACTGCCCAGGACACCTGTGAGATACAGGGAATGGTTCCAGTTCTCCTTTTTCGGTAAACGCTACGTAGTCGGCGCGAGAGATCCGGAATTCATGAAAGCCATCTGGAACACACTGGTATTCACAGTCGTATCCGTATTCCTGGAAACAATCCTCGGCCTTGGCGTGGCGCTGGTTGTGAACAGCAACTTCAAGGGCAGGGGTGTGATGAGGGCAACTATGCTAGTTCCCTGGGCCGTGATAACAGTGGTTTCGGCAAGAATATGGGAGTGGATGTTACAGCCGACCAGAGCCGGTCTATTCAACATGGTCCTGAACAGACTTGGACTTGGTGATGGAAGCCTCTCCTTCCTCAGTTCACTTGCGCTTCAGATGCCAACGTTGATAGCGGTCGACGTCTGGAAGACGACGCCCTTTATGGCTCTTCTACTTCTAGCCGGACTCCAGTTGATACCCAGGGAGCTCTATGAGGCCGGAAGGGTTGACGGTGCCAGTAAGTTCAGGCAGTTCTTTTCTATCACGCTACCTCTTCTCAAACCGACTCTGGCCGTTGCGCTGATATTCAGAACACTCGACGCGTTGAGAGCCTTCGATGTTTTCCAGGTGTTAATGGGAAATAGAATGTATTCGATGGCCACCTACAATTACTACCAGCTCATCGGAAACAGAAATATGGGATTGGCTTCGGCGATAGGGGTGATCATCTTCATTTTCATAGCCGTCTTCGCGGTAATATATATGCGATTCATGGGAGTTGATAAGGAATGACTGGAAATAAGAGAACTCTCTGGATACTGGGAAAGACAGGTTTCTGGATACTCGTGATATTTATATTTTTCTATATGCTCTTCCCCTTCTATTGGGCGGTCAACTCCTCATTGAAATCGGAATCTCAGCTACAGATGACACCCGCAACCTTTCTTCCGGTTGACAGTCAGGGAAGATTCTCCCCCACGCTTCAGAACTACGTGGCCATCTTCAAGGATGGAACTTTCGTCCGGGCACTGTGGAACAGTACGATAGTGGCCGGACTCACAACACTACTGGCACTTGGTGTGGGCTCTTTCGCAGCTTATGCCATGGGTAAACTGAGATTCAAAGGGAAAAAGGCCACCCTGTACCTGATACTCTCCCTGACAATGTTTCCTCAGATAACTGTTCTGTCGGGACTTTACGCCGTCATCACAACGCTAAATCTCAGCACCCGGCTCAGCCTAATACTCTCATACATGATCTTCACCCTGCCCTTCACAACATGGGTGTTGACGGCCTTTTTCAAAGAGTTGCCTTCGGAGATAATGCAATCGGCATGGGTAGATGGAGCTACTCCCTTCCAGACATTTCGTATGATTTTATTGCCACTCACCGCCCCCGCGATGGTCACATCTGGACTACTGGCCTTCATTGCTGCCTGGAACGAATACATCTTCGCGCTAACCTTTACAACTATAGCACCCGGAGCGAGAACTATTCCGGTTGCTATCTCGCTCTTTACCGGAAGCGTCTCGAGACAGGTTCCCTTTGGTGAAATCATGGCCGGTGCTGTGGTTGTCACCGTTCCCATAGTTGTTCTCGTCTTCATCTTCCAGAGAAGGATAGTTCAGGGCCTCACGGCCGGGGCGGTGAAAGGTTGAAGATATTCCTTGTTTTCGAATCGCGCATGGTCTGATGGGAAGACAGGGGGGTGATCCCGGAAGATTCTAGAACGAAAGTGAAACACTGTATGTGAAACTAGAAAAGATCTTTAGAAACTATTTTTAAGGAGGTATTTTTATGAGAAAGTTACTGCTTACCCTAATGGTAGTGCTTGTAGCATTGGTGGCGTTTTCACAGATCGTTCTGACTGTGGCGGCCGGAGCGGTCGGACAGGAGCTCGAGCTCACAAAGCAGGCAGCTGAAGCTTATATGAGTATCCATCCCGATATCACGGTCAAGGTTCTTGACACCCCTGATATGGTCCAGGACAGACTTGGACTTTATCTGCAATTTCTCGAAGCGAAGAGCCCTGAGATCGATGTCTATCAGGTTGACGTAATATGGCCTGGCGATCTGGCACAACATTTCATCGACTTCTATGAATACAACGCTGATAAAGTAGTCTCGATGCACTTCCCGGCAATAGTTGAGAACAACACAGTCGATGGTAAACTCGTTGCAATTCCCTGGTTCACCGATGCTGGATTACTCTATTACAGAACCGACCTGCTCGAGAAGTACGGACTGAAACCACCCACCACCTGGGATGAACTTGAGAATGCCGCAAAGATCATTCAGGAAGGCGAAAGAAAAACCAACCCCGACTTCTGGGGCTTTGTCTGGCAGGGCAATGCTTACGAAGGACTAACATGTGATGCTCTCGAGTGGCTGGCATCCAACGACGCAGGTACTATTATCAGCCCCGACAAGAAGATAACAATAGCCAATGCCAACGCTATTGAGATACTCGAAAAAGTCGCCGGCTGGATCGGCACCATATCGCCATCAGGCGTTCTGACCTTCGCCGAGGAAGATGCAAGGGCAGTGTGGCAAACGGGAAACGCAGCTTTCATGAGGAACTGGCCCTATTGCTACAGTCTTAGCAAAGGCCCCGACAGTAATGTCGCCGGTAAGTTCGACGTTTCACCGCTTCCGGCTGGTAAGAGCGGGAATGGAGCTGCAACGCTTGGAGGTTGGCAACTTTCAGTCAGCAAGTACAGTAAAAATCCAAAAGAAGCGGCAGATCTAGCCTTATTCATGGCCGGTTACGAGATTCAGAAGCTCAGAGCCGTCGAGGGTTCGATGAACCCGACTATACAGGCTCTCTATGCAGACTATGAAGTTATAAAAGCCAATCCCTTCTTCGGATCACTCTTCGATGTCTTTATAAACGCAGTGGCGAGACCATCTACAGCGACGGCTCCCAGATACAACGAAGTATCCACCCTCTTCTTCAAGGCAGTTCACCGCATTCTCTCCGGAACATCAGACGCCCAGAACGTCCTTGAAGAGCTGGCGCTCGATCTACAAGACATAACCGGCTTTGAAATAGTCTGGGGATTCTGATACAATAGCGTTCGGGATACTGGCCCCGGAAGGGGCCAGTATGTTTGTTAGGAAGAATCTAAAGAGGTGAAGCGGTGAAAACAGTTAAGACAGTTAAAAAGAACCTTCAAGAATATGTATCGTTCAGCGAAAGCTCCGTTCTGGAAGATATAGAAAGACTTTCAGAACAACTCAGAGGAGCGCGGATACTGCACATAAACGCCACGGCTTTTGGTGGGGGGGTGGCCGAGCTTCTCCACACTTTGATTCCTCTCATGAATGATTGCGGTCTCGAGGTTGATTGGAAAGTGGTCGAAGCCCCGCCGGAATATTTCGATTTGACTAAACGTATGCACAACGCCTTGCAGGGAAAAGAAGATGTTCTTTCGCAGGAAGACCGCAGTCTATTTGAAAGTGTAGCCAAAGAGAACGCGCGCTTCATTGAGGCCAGTGAGTACGATATCGTAGTGATACACGATCCGCAGCCTGTTGGACTTCCTATCTTCGCGGATTTTGGTAATTCTAAACTCGTCTGGAGATGCCATATCGATACATCCTCTCCCAACCAGACCTTCTGGAAATATCTCAACTCGTTCCTTGCCTCGTACAACGCGGGGATCTTTACCTTGAAGAGTTACGCAAAAGAGGGGATAGCCATCGGAGAGATCTACGAAATAGCCCCCTCTATAGATCCACTCAGCAACAAAAACAGAGATCTTTCAGATGTTGAATTGACGAACGCAGTGAAGAAACTTGGTGTGGATATACGCAGACCCATCATCACGCAGGTCTCCAGGTTTGATCCCTGGAAAGACCCGATGGGAGTCGTGGATGTCTATAGAGGGTTAAAAAAGAGATTCGAAGGTCTCCAGTTACTCATGATAGGTTCCATGGCCTCCGATGATCCAGAAGGCTGGAAGATTTACGAAGATCTCCTCAGGTACACTGGTATGGACTACGATGTGAAAGTTCTGTCGAATTTCCAGGGAATCGGGGATATCGAGGTCAACGCTTCACAGAGACTAAGCGATGTTGTGATCCAAAAATCTCTCAGAGAGGGCTTTGCATTGACTATGAGCGAGGCGATGTGGAAGAGGACACCTGTTGTCGGCGGAAACGTTGGAGGTATTCCGCTGCAAGTACATCACGGTGTCAACGGTTACCTGGTAAACAGTATCGACGAGGCTATCGAATATACCGGGAAGATCCTCGAAAACCCCTTAATGGCCGAGGAAATGGGCAACAAAGGTTATGAGATAGTCCGGAGAGCTTTCCTAAGTACCCGACATCTCTACCAGTATTTGCAGCTCTTCTCGGATCTCATAGTATAGGTATATCCCCGATCTTCCAGTGTGGTCGATCGGGGACACTTTCTTACAATTTCTTTCTGACTTTGATCTTGGCCATGTTTTCATAGATAGGCAATCCATGAAGAAAGAGGTTCGGTGCCTCTCCCTGGATCAACGGAAGCGCGTACGATAAAAAACTGTCGCTCACATAGAAACCATCTTCGGAAATGAAGCTCTCCGGAAGAGACTTCGTTCCGTTAGCGACCTGCGAGAGATCGACGCATTCTAGCTCCTTGAGATAGGGTCTGTCGCAAGTCCGCTCTATGGAAACCATGAATCCGCTCTTTCCGCGCACCGCTTCCTTGACGGCGAAGGCTCCAACTTCTATAGCCTCCTGCCAGTCTATAAGGCTGGCTATATGCCTTGAAGATCTCTGGAGATAATCTGGAAGCGCAACATGAACTTTGCATTTCAAGCTTTCCCTCACCAGCCTCTCCAGATACTGGCCGATCTTGCCCAGCTGAACATTTCCGAAGGCGTCGTAGTAGCCGGCCGTGGACAAATAATTCCCGTCGCTCCCCTTGAGGGCCTCGGAAGCAACTATGGAGCAGTATCCATCGGTTTTGATAACCTCTTCGATTCTTCTAAGGAAGGTTTCCGGATTGAAGGCCACCTCCGGAAGTAAAATTATTTGCGGTCCCTGAAGTTGATCTATACCGGCCAGCGCGGCCGATGCCGCCAACCATCCTGCATGACGGCCCATCGACTCCATTATGAACACCTTCGTCGAATCGCTGTACATAGATTTCAGGTCTCTGGTGGCTTCACGTATCGAGATGGCCGTGAATTTGGCTGCCGAACCATAACCAGGGCAATGATCGGTGAGAAGCAAATCGTTGTCGACAGTCTTGGGTACACCGACAACTCTCAGTGGAAAGTTCATTTCTATAGCTTTTCTATGTATCTTGTAAGCCGTATCCATAGAATCGTTGCCGCCGTTGTAGAAGAAATAACCTATCGAGTGAGCATCGAAGACTTTGAAAAGCCTTTCGAAGTCTTCGTCCTTCTCCAGCTTTGTTCTGCAAGAACCAAAGACCGCACCGGGAGTGTATGGGATTCTTTCTATCTCACTCCGCTTTTCGTCGGTCAAGTCGAAGAGCTCTTCGTTCAGTATTCCCTTGATCCCGTTGACGCCCGCAAAGACCCTAGCGATATCACGACTCCCAAAAGCGGCAACGATTGTGCCGTAGGCCGAAGCGTTGATTACGGCCGTCACTCCCCCAGATTGTGCGTAAACAGCGTTCTTCATTTTTTCCACCCCCTGGATAGAATACCATCATACCACCCATTGACAGTCGGTTGCACAACAAAAAACAGACGCCACTGGTGGCGTCTGTTTCCATTCAAATGAAAGCGCCTTCAGTTACAGGCCCGTGTGATGATGGGAACGGTTTCAGAGGCGTTGCCCCAGATGGTGGTCACATTTTCCATAGAGTAGAGAGAGTTCTCCACACCTGAATAACCGGGCTTTTCGTCTAGATTGCATACGATTATGTGCCTGGACTTGTCAACTTCCAGTATGGGCATTCCGTATATCGGTGTATCCTCGGCCGTGTTGGCGGAAGGGTTGACCACATCACAGGCACCCACAACAATCGTCAGGTCGGTCTTCTCGAATTCCGGATTTATGGTCTCCATATCGTACAGTTTGTCATAGTCGATGCCCACCTCGGCCAGCAAAACGTTCATGTGGCCCGGCATTCTCCCGGCAACCGGGTGAATGCCGATCTTGACCTCTTTTCCCGATTGCTCGAGTTTGTCTATCAGTTCCTTGACCTTGTCCTGAGCCTGCGCCACTGCCATGCCGTAACCGGGAACTATTATCACTCTTTTGGCACTCTTTACAACAGACTCCAGTGCTTTTGACCCGGCCTTTCCCACTCTCTCTTCTTCGTCTGGAGTCTTCTCCAGCAACCTTGTTATGGTGGGAACGGTTTCGGAGGCATTACCCCAGATGGTGGTCACATTTTCCATAGAGTAGAGAGAGTTCTCCACACCTGAATAACCGGGCTTTTCGTCTAGATTGCATACGATTATGTGCCTGGACTTGTCAACTTCCAGTATGGGCATTCCGTATATCGGTGTATCCTCGGCCGTGTTGGCGGAAGGGTTGACCACATCACAGGCACCCACAACAATCGTCAGGTCGGTCTTCTCGAATTCCGGATTTATGGTCTCCATATCGTACAGTTTGTCATAGTCGATGCCCACCTCGGCCAGCAAAACGTTCATGTGGCCCGGCATTCTCCCGGCAACCGGGTGAATGCCGATCTTGACCTCTTTTCCCGATTGCTCGAGTTTGTCTATCAGTTCCTTGACCTTGTCCTGAGCCTGCGCCACCGCCATGCCGTAACCGGGAACTATTATCACTCTCCTGGCATTTCCCACCACCGCTGAGAGTCCAGTCTTATTTTCGGCGACTTTAGGTAGATCGATTGATGGAGACTGTGGCCGGACCGGGCTTTCCTGACGAGCCTGAGCCATGACAGTCGTTATTCCCGTGAGAACGGCCGAAAGACTTCTGTTCATGGCTTTGCACATTATTCTGGTGAGTATAAGACCGGAGACGCCGACAATCGCCCCGACACCAACCAGAAGAGGGTCTTCCACGGCGAAACCTGTGATCGAAGCCGCAATTCCCGAGAAGGAGTTAAGCAGGGAGATAACGACCGGCATATCGGCCCCGCCCACTCTCAGAGCCATTATCACTCCGTAGATACCCGATACGATAGCCAGCAAAACAAGCCAGAGGTTGAATACGCCGGTGAAAATTATACTAAAGAGAATTACTGCCGCTCCGGCGATCAGCAGTCCCTTCTGCGATTGGCCGTTTTTATCGACACGAACCGGTCTTCCAGATATCATTCCCTGGAGCTTCATCGCAGCCACAAGACTACCCGTGAAAGTCAGCATACCTACCGCCAAAGCCAAAGAGGCTGTCAGCCAGAGATACCAGACGGCATTTTCGGGGTACTGAACGCTTCCCGCGACGGCCACCAGAGCGGAGGCTGCACCTCCGAAACCGTTCAATACACCTACCATCTGAGGCATCTGTATCATCTTGACTATCTGTCCTAACCACACTCCGGCCGCGCCCCCGACTATCAACCATAGCCACAAAGAAGGATTTCCTATGCCGCCGTATGCGATTATCGTGTACAGTACTGCCACGGCCATGAAGATAGCGCCGATCCGGTTTCCAAGCAGGGCGGTTTTAGGAGATTGCATCAATCTTATCTGAACAATGAATCCGACTATTATGATCGCGGAAATAATTATGACGCTCATTCGCCCTTTCTCCTGCCGCTGGTGTTGAACATTTTCAGCATCCGGTCCGTCACCCAGAAACCTCCCACAACGTTTATCATGGCCATAAAAAGAGCTGTACCGCTCAAGAAACGCACAATCCCGGAATCAACAGTCGCGAAAACTGCGATGGCACCCAGAACCGTGATGCCAGAAAGTGCATTCATACCCGACATAAGGGGTGTATGCAACAGCGAAGGCACCGACGATATTATCCTGTATCCGAGGATTGCACAGGCGAGTAGAAAAATCAGCAAAGCAACGAGCATAGAAATCCTCCTTCCTGATACTTTACGACTATTCGTTTATAAGTCCCATCGACAGAAGCGTTCCGTGGTGAACAATTGAACCTCCACGAGTCACCAGAGTCTCACGAATTATCTGATCGTCCATATCGACATTGATCTTCGCATCTTTTACGAGATTATCGACGAAATACCAGATATTGCTCGAGAACATTCTGGTCGAATCTATGGAAAGTGTTGCCGGGATGTTCAATATTCCGATTGTCCATACGGAGTTGTAATCGTATTCCTCACCTTCGTGCGTAACCTCGCAGTTACCACCCTGATCGATCGCGATATCTACTATGACCGAACCTTTCTTCATAGTATCGACCATCTCTTTGGTAACCAGTGTGGGGGCGACCTCGCCGGGTATCAAGGCCGAGAGTATCAGGATATCGCATGTTGAAAGGTGTTTGGCGAGAATTTCGCGTTCCTTCACGTACCACTCTTTAGGCAACCTCTTTGCATAGCCACCTTTGCCAATGGCGAGTTCTTGAGGAACATCGAATGGGATTACTTCGACACCCAGAGATTTGGCCTGAGCTGCCGCTTCTGGTCTTATATCGAGAGCCTTGACCTTTGCTCCAAGCCTCTTGGCCGTTGCGATAGCCTGAAGACCGGCAACTCCTACACCGACGACGATCACTTCGGAGGGCGGTATCATACCGGCCGATGTCGGCATCATGGGTATGAACTTCTTGATGCGGTTGGCACCGAAGATCACGGATTTGTAGCCTGCGATGGTGCTCATAGAAGTGAGCGCATCCATAGACTGAGCCTTCGAAATTCTCGGTATGCTGTCCAGAGTGAAACTCGTGATACCTCTTTCTGCAAGAATCTTGATAGACTTGTGGTTGACATCATGAGCCGGATGAAGGAAAGCCACAATCGTTCCGCCTTCTTTTACCAGTTCGGCTTCATGCTTCCCCAGATCATTATTGAACTGCGGTTCCTTGACCTTGAGAATGAGATTGGCCCTCGAATAGACCTCTTGTGCGCTGGATACTACCTCGGCTCCGACAGCGGCGTAATCTTCGTCAAAAAAGAAGGCACCTTCTCCAGCGTGGCTCTCGATCAGAAACTTCGCACCATTATCCACGAATTTCTTGGCAACATCCGGGGTGACCGCGACACGCTTTTCGCGGGCCAGAATCTCCTTTGGAACACCGATCGTTAGTCCTGAAAACTTCATTCAAAATTCCTCCTCAGCAGTGATTGATAAAACACAGCCTCATTATACAATAGAGTCTTTAGGGGCGTAAACAGCTGAATTCCATCCTTGGAACTCGATTAACGCTTCCTATGGCTTTATAGATGCTTACCCTTCGAGATTACAAACCAGGAAGAAGTTATAGTATGTTTTCCATTTGCGCAATCGCATTTTTTGATCGATATCTCATTTCAATCCTCAATTACCTGACCGTAATTGTGAATGTGGTAGTCGTTTCGCCGCCCTTCAGGTCGCTGGCCTTCAACATGACCGTACTTGTGCCGAGTCCCTCGGGAGTGAAGGAGTAAATGCTTCCGGTCAACAAACCCGGCCCGTAAACCAGTTCGTACCTGAGATAATCTCCATCCGGGTCGCTGCTGAACTCCCTGAGATCCAGCCTCAATGTTCTGGTGGACATCGTTGTCTGATCAGGTATCGTGAATAGTGGTGCCCTGTTAGTGTCCGCTACTAGAAGATCGAAAGTAGATGAAACCTGACCCCCTTTGCCGTCTGAAGCCCTTATCACCACTGTATAGAAACCATAGTCGTCGTAGTCTGGCTCCACAATGTAATTGTTGTTCTCTATCCTTCCAATTCCCTGCACTATAGAGTAGGTAAGAGCGTCGCCGTCTGGATCCGAAGAAACCTTCGAGAGATCGACTACATACGTTGAACCTTCCGGAACGGTTATACCTGAGAGTTCCAGCAACGGTGGTCTGTTGACATCCCTGACTTCTACGGCAAAGGAGCCAGTTGTGTTACCTCCCTTTCCATCGTCGACCCTGATAACCACCGAGTAGTTTCCGGCCGAGTTGAAGTCCGTCCTAAGCGTATAGACGCTACCCTGAACAGTTCCCGGCCCCGATACAAGGGTGTAGCTCAACCTGTCGTTGTCTGGATCTGAAGAACTGGCCGCAAGGTCGATCGTCAGGACTTCTCCTTCGGCGATTCTTCTAGGAGTTATCGAGATAACGGGAGGTCTATTGGAAGCCTGAACATTGACTGTTACAGTTCTGTCAACAGTTCCTCCCTTACCATCGGAAGCCCTGATGGTAGTTGAGAAGAGGCCTGTGGTCTGCGATTGGAAAGTGAAAAAACCATTTTGAATGTTTCCCGGTCCACTCAGGATCTGGTACGACAGCGGATCGCCATCGGGGTCGCTGAAATAGTTGTTGAGATTGAGTGAAAAAGTCTGGCCCTGTACTACGGAGTTCTGGGGAATATCGACGGCGATTGGCGACCTGTTCTGAGCTATCACATCAATTTTGAAGCTGGATCGCACTGTGGTCTTTCCGTCGGAGACTTCAAGCTCTACCACCTTCTGACCGCTATCGTTGGGGGGACTCGAATATGAGTACAGTGTTCGCTCCAGCGTTCCCGGTCCCGATACTTTCCTTATCGTAATCGCATCGTTGTCTTTGTCGATGACAAAGCCCTTCAGATCTATCGCAAGAGTTCCACCCTGGTTCATCCTCTGGTCTGGAACAGATACCACCGGCGGATTGTTGGTGGCTATCGGTGTCTGTACCTGCGTATCCGTTCCGGTTGCAGCTGTCCCCTGCGCTGTGGTATCGGTGGCACGCTGCGATTGTTGATCAATGGAAGCGATGAAATCCCTATCGGAGAGTTTGAGTACCGATGTTGCAATTCCTCCCCTTCCGTCGGACACCCTTATACTGACAGTTTCTTCTCTGGAATTTGAAAAAGACGGTTTATAGGTATAACTGCTGCCAATTATCTGACCGCCACCCATTTCTATCGAGTAAATCAAAGTATCTAGGTCTGGATCTTTCGCATAATCATCCAGGTTTATGGAAACCATCTCGCCTTTTCCTAAAGTTAGCGACGGCAAGGCAAAGGTCGGCTGACGGTTAACTTCCCTGACTTCGATGATGAAAGTTTCTTCTGCGATTTGATCGCTCTGGTCACTGGCTGTGATGCTCACCGAATGCTTACCAGATTGCTGAAAGGTTGGAGAAAACGTGTATAGATTACCTTTTATCTCGCCGGGTCCGGAGATCTTCTGGAAGACGAGCAAACTCTTTTTCTCATCACTCGAATAATCGTGCAAATCGATGGTCAGGACGGCTCCCTCATCGATTATCAGATCGGGAATGTTCAACACCGGTGGCTTGTTAAGCATATCTGGCAGTAGCCTGATCGCGAAAACCACCATCACTACTACCATCAAAAGAGCCCAGAAGAACCATTTTCTCATACCGCACAACCTCCATAGAAGAGAAAACTGTACAATAGCATTATAATCTTCTCCGATATCTTGCCAAAGAGAAGTCTCTATTATTATGACACCAAACTGACCGTAGATTGTTCGCCTGGCTAGACCAACTAGTTCTGGCAGTTATGACCAGTAGTTCATTTACTAACATCTATCGAGTCCAAGGCTGTTTTTTTTCAAGGCCTTCGAACTGGCCATGCATTTATTTTGATATAATAATTTTAACCTTTTATCTGGCATATTGTGCACCGCTTGTGCTAGAATCAACTTGATAGAAAAATCACAATCTTTTACGTTCAATATATCTGTTGAAGATTTTCTAAGGAGGTGCTATAGGTGCCCGTTACTATCACCATCAACGGCAAGGATTACCAAGTAAAGGAAAATCAGAGTATTCTTGAAGCCTGCCGTGACGCCGGGATTAACATCCCAACGCTTTGTTACCACCCGTCCCTATCTGTCGTAGGTTCGTGCAGAGTCTGTGTTGTTGAAGTTGAGGGAGCGAGGAATCTTTCACCGGCCTGCGCAACACAGGTGTCGGATGGAATGAAAATCAAGACAAGTTCTGAGAGAGTGAACAAAGCTGTAAGGTTCAATCTTGGTCTTCTTCTTTCCAATCACCCGAACGAGTGTATGACATGTGATGTCAACGGCAGATGTGAATTTCAGGACCTAATATACCAATACGATGTGAAGGATATATTCCCCAAGACTTTGAGGAATGTTCCTTACGACATTTCCAGTCCATCACTCTTCAGGGATATGAACAAGTGTATAGATTGTGGAAGATGCGTCAGGGCTTGCGATGAGCTTCAGGGGTTGTCGATACTATCGCCAGTCAACAGGGGCTACCACGTGCTTCCACTCCCGGCTCTAGGAGCACCTATCGCCGCTACGGATTGTATTAATTGTGGACAGTGTTCCGTTGCCTGCCCTGTCGGTGCGATAACCGAAAGAATGGAATTCAGAGATGTCATCACCGCTCTTCGCAAACACGACAAGGTTCTAGTTGCCCAGACGGCCCCGTCTGTACGTGTGGCACTTTCCGAAGAGTTTGGTGAGCTACCCGGATCGATAAGCACCGACAAAATGGTCGCAGCGCTGAGAAGACTGGGTTTTGATTATGTCTTCGATACCAATTTTACGGCCGACCTCACTATAATTGAAGAGGGTTCGGAACTCCTGGAAAGGGTGAAAGAGGGCGGTAAGTTCCCAATGTTCACCTCCTGTTGCCCTGGTTGGGTCAACATGATGGAGAAGCTCTATCCCGAATTCACCCAGAATCTTTCATCGGCCAAGTCTCCACAGGAAATGATGAGCGCCCTTATCAAGACATATTTTGCTGAGAAGATCGGCAAGAAACCCGAAGATATCTATCTGGTCTCGATAATGCCCTGTACCGCAAAGAAGGATGAAAAGAGCAGAGAAACTCTTTCGGTAAAGGGTATGCAGGCAACCGACGCCGTTATTGTAACCAGAGAGCTGGCCAAGTTGATCAAGATGTACAAGATACCCTACGAATCGCTCGAAGAGGAACCATACGATGCACCTCTGGGAATCTCCACAGGAGCCGCCGCCATCTTCGGAGCAACCGGAGGAGTCATGGAAGCGGCCCTGAGAACTGCTTATGAACTATACACCGGCGAGGAGCTTCCAAAACTCGACTTCGAATTTGCCAGAGGTTTTGATGGAGTCAAAGAGACTGAGATCGATATGAAGGGTACCAAAGTGAAAGTCGCCGTGGTTCACGGTGGAAGTAACGTTGTTCAGCTGATGGAAAAAATACGCTCGGGAGAGAAGTTCTACCACTTCGTAGAAGTCATGGCCTGTCCCGGCGGTTGTATAGGCGGGGGCGGTCAGCCGAAATCCAGTAAGCCCGGTTATCTTCAGAAGAGAATGGAGGCGATCTACAACATCGATAGAGACTCGAAGATCCGAAAGTCTCACGAGAACCCTGCCATAACCAAGATATACGAAGATTATCTCGGCAAACCTCTCGGTCACCTCTCTCACGAACTTCTCCACACTCACTATAAGAACAACCAGAAGAGCGTAATAGAGAGAAAGAAGGAATTGGAAGAAGTATCTAAGGGTTGAAAGATCTGCCAGATATAATGAGGGGAGCCGGTGAGGCTCCCCTTTTTACTGGCCGTTTTCTCTTTCGAAAACTGTCACTGCTAGAGCATAGGGAGTCTTCAAGAGGCATTTCAGGTCGAGATAGAAAGATCTTCTCGCTACGTAGTAAAGGTCGTAGGCCGTCTTGATTCTGTATTCCTCGACTGTTACAGTGTATTTGTAGTTGATTTGCGCCCAGCCAGTCAACCCCGGTCTCACCAGCAATCTGAGAGAGTAGCCGGGTATATTGTCGCTTCCCAGCTTGTGAAAGGACGGTAGTTCCGGTCTGGGACCAACAAGGCTCATATCACCCTTGATTATGTTTACTATCTGGGGTAGTTCATCGAGCCGAAGCGGTCTCAATACGCGCCCCAGAACGGTTATTTCATTGCGACCGTCTCTGGTGCCGTAAGTCCTGAATTTGTACATCTTGAAAAGTGAACCGTTCTTTCCGACGCGATCCTGACTGATGAAAACCTGCCGGCCGCCGGTAATTAGCGAGATCAGGGTAATGAGGATTAAAAGGGGTGAAAAGATAATAAAGAAAAGGCCTCCGACTAAAACATCTAGAAGCCTTTTTAATCTGTCATAAGCCCGAATCTCTTCCAGTGAAAGACCTTCTATTTCCATCAATTGCGACTCATCAAAGTTGAAACGGCCGAACCTGAACAACACCGCGTGTCTGAAGAAAACCGTTGAGGTCGCCGGCATAACCGAGAGAATCGACAACCGGCGGATCAGTAGAAGCAAGAGAAGAAAGAGACAAATCAATGCGGCGGAACCGAGGGTGGAAGACCTCTGTCTTCTTTTATCAGACAGGACCATTCCCTCATAACCGCGCATCGAGAAACTTATAAAGAGGCTCAAACCCAGTCCTGTAAAAAATTCCAAAGGTCCGAGCCAAAAGAACGCCAGTGCACAAAAAAGGTCTATAAAATAATAGAGGCTCATCTTTAGTATTCTCTCACTTTTCTGGCATTATTTGAATCCACATTTTCACAGAATATTGAAAAAACCCCGGTAATATAGAGTAATATGGATGATGGGGAGGAATCGATGAAAAAGCTATATCTGAGTGATCTTCATATTGGCGACGGTACACTCAAAGACGATTTCAAGTTTGACGAAGACCTCATCGAGCTCATTGAGAGTTCAAATAAAAAGGGTTTCAACGAAATAGTCATAGTTGGAGACGGACTGGAGCTTCTGACCTCGGAAAAAGTAAAGGAGAAGGGTATGGTCTCCTACAAAGAGCTCCTGGACAGTCTAGACGTCTCGTTGATCGACAGGATAGAGGAACGACACAGAGATGTCTTCAAAGTTTTCAGGGAGTTCAGCAAGACCGGAGATCTTATTTACATAGTCGGAAATCACGACTCTTTTCTCCTGTTCAAAGAGGAACTCTGCGATAGAGTGCGACAAATCCTCGGTGGAAACGACAAGGTGAAGATCGTGCCGTACTATCTCGACAGACAGTTCAAAACGCTTGCCATTCACGGAAATCAGTACGATATCGTCAACCGCTTCTTCCTAAACAGGAAAACCGGTCAGTTGGAGCAACCGTTCGGTGATTTCATGGCACGCTTCATGATGGAGAATTTCGATCACCTGCTCATGAGGGCCGAACTGCCGGAGCAGTCAGTCAGGGACTACCAGAACATACACCCGACGCTTGATGTTTTCCAGTGGTTCGATTATATAAGAAGAACATTCGATATAAACGTCGATCTTCAGGAAGAGTGGTCTAAAAACTTCGTGAAACTTCTAAAAACACCCTTCGCAAAAGTCTGGATAGACAGAAACTGGCCGGTATTGAAGATCCTGGCAGGACTTTTCATTAACCGTTACGGTGGCATGAAACTGGGCGATTTCATGGTAAGAATGGTCATGGCAACACGCAAATTCAGAAAGACCGACAACCTGTACAGGCAGGCCCGTAGAATGTTGGGCGCGGAAGGTATGAAGGGATTCAGAAAAGCCATGAACAACGACTACTTCGCCGCATACGGTAATGGCTCTCCAGCGATAGTTCCAGGTGAACTGAAAGGTGTAATAATGGGTCATAATCATCGACATGTGCTTCGCATGGTATCTAACAACGGAGAGGAAAAATTCTATGCCAACACCGGGACGTGGAAGCCGGTCGTTGAATTGATAGATGACAACCCGGGCAACGGTTTTGCCAGAAGAGTCGAATTGGGGTATATTACCATAGAAATGATCGGGGACGAATTTCTGGTGCAGTCCAAACATATAAAGAAACTGAGCACGGTTCGCCTTGTGGAGAAGACAGCCAGAAGCGGAACTTTTTTTGATGTGTAAAATCATGTTGGAAGGTTTTTCCAATGAGTTCAACGGTCCGGGTATCTGAGGAGGGATTCAGTGGTGTATCTCAGGGGCTCATCTATAGTGCCGATCATAATTACCATTCTGTTTGTCGTAGTGGCTGCCGTCGTGGCGGTATTTTTTCTGTGGCCAGCTCCCGAACCTAGAATATTGATCACGAATGTTTCACCAATTCCTAGAAACGGGGAAAGGGTTCTGGCAGAGCAGTTCATAGAATTGAAATGGGAAGCCGTTTACGAGAGGCCCAGGCAGGGTTTGATGGCTGAAGTGTTCGCCGGAGAGGACCGTAACGGCCTCGTTAAGCTTGCCCAGGATATAGAGGGTACTCTAACTTCACAGTCCGAAGGAATCTTTTCCTTCGTTTTCCGCTATCCGGTAGAACCGCACTCCCAGTACTGGTGGAAGGTCCGTGTTTACAACCAGAAGGGAAAATCGGCCGAGAGCGAAGTATGGACCTTCGTCCTAATGAACCATTATCCGGAAAAACCGGTGCTGATTCCACCCAGTCAGAATTCTGCCAACGTGGCCTTGAGGGATCTAGTTCTCAAGTGGGAGGCCTCCGATCTCGATAACGACGAGCTGATCTACGATGTTTACTTCGGGCGAGAACCAAGGCTGGACGATAGAGATCTTCTTTTAAAAGGAACTAGAGATACAGAGATAGATATTTCCACCCTCAAAAAACTCGATTACTCAACCAGGTACTACTGGAAAGTCGTCGCGAAGGATCCTTACAGTGGCGAGTCTGTGTCCAAGACCGACTCTTTCACGACCCAGATACGCGCAGAACTTCCGGCCCTATCGCCCGGTATGCCAGTAAACGGCATGACGGGTTTTGACGCCGATATAGCGACGCTCTCCTGGAAGACCTCTCTCCCTCTCGATTACTACCCGGACGGGCTCTTCTTCGATATATATATTGCCGAAGGACAGTCCAGGGCCTCGCTGGCAGGCACCTCCAACAAGACAGAGATAGTTGTTCCTTCAATCAAAGGTCATACATCCTACAGCTGGTATGTAGTTGTAAGAGACGCATCTGGAAAGGAAAAGAGAAGCGACCAGTGGACGTTCACCACTGCCAACAGGCCACCGGTGATCGATATTCAGTACCCCGATTTAACCACATCATCTACCAGTGTTCCCGTGAGCTGGACGGCCATTGACAGAGATGGTGACGAAATAACCAGCGAAGTTTTCTTCGGAGAAGTCAACGAAACACCTGTGAGGATCGCGTCGGGAAAGATGACCTCCGTCTTCCTCTCAGGTCTTAACATCGGAAAACAGTACACGCTCAAGGTAGTTTCGAAAGATGGACGGGGCGCACAGGCAGAGAAGGAGATACTTCTTACTCCCGGCAACCGTGCCCCTTCCGTAGTACTTTCCAGACCCGAGACCGAAGGTCTGGTTGAGCCTACGGCAGTGACCTTCGAATGGTCGGGTAGCGACAGCGACGGCGACAGACTCAAGTACCAATTGCACATCAATTCGCTTGGACAGAGACAGGTATTCGAAAACATCGAAGTTGAAAGGTTTACCGTCAGAGATCTCCAGGAGGAGAGGGAGTATAGATGGTACGTTATAGCGAGCGACGACAAGGGAGCATTCGCCAGAAGCTCCGAAAGAGTCTTTACGACTGGCAAGAAATCCCTCGAAGTCGTTACCCTGCTCTTGCCGGAACAGGAAGCTTTGGAGTTGCCACTCAGAAACGCCGAGTTCACCTGGAAGATAGATCAGGAGCCGGAAAACGCCCAGTACCGATTCACACTTTCGAGAGACCCGAAAATGGAAGAGATAGTGATCCAGAGAACAGTGAAGGAGAAGGCACTGAAAGTCAATCAGGAGTTCCAGAGCAATTCGCGGTATTACTGGAGTGTCGATCTACTGATCGGCGAAGAAGTTAGAACGGGTGAAGTTAGAACCTTCAAGACTTTCAACAACCCGCCAGAGGTTCCGACCGCGAGGTCGCCTGTGAACGGTGCCACCGACGTTTCAACCGAAAGGCTCGCTCTTGTCTGGGATGCCAGCGATAGTGACGGTGTTGTAGCCAGTTCGATCGTTCACTTTAAAATAAGTGGCGGTGAAGAGAAGGTTCTGAACACCAGCTCGAACTCGGTGGTGGTGGATGGACTGTTATCTGGCCGCGAATACAGATGGTGGGTAGAAATCATCGACGACGGCGGAAAGAAAAACAAAGGGCCGGAGTGGACCTTTACGACCGGCAATCAATCCCCCACCGTAGCCTTCACCTTACCGTCTGGCACACTCCTGGAAGGCGTAGCCGCTCCTTTACAATTCACCTGGGAGCTCGACGATCCCGAGGGAGAAAGTCTCTCCGTATCTGTCTTCTTGAGCGAAACAGGCAAAGAGAGCGCAACCCCCGTGGCGAGTGGAAACAATCTGCTCTCTTACAGAGTTGAGCGGATCGAGGAAGGTAGGGATTATACCCTGACTGTTGTAGCCACCGACCCCGGAGGCAAAGAGGGAAGGGCCTCGATCGCTTTCAAAGGCAGATACTCGCCGATCACATATATCTATCCCACAAGCGGTGGCCTTTACTCTGGCGAGAGAAACTTCGAATGGTCGCACGTAGGCGCCGGTGAAGGTTACATATTTAGGTTGTACGACGAAGGGTTCAATCCACTGGTTAGGGCCAGAACGACGGAGGCCAATTACAGACCGGAAATAACTTTTGAAACAGGGAAGCAATACTATTGGGCCGTATCCGTTATCGATGGAGATCGTGAATATGCCGGTTCGCCAATTGGATTCGTTAATGGTTCGGGTAACAGCGTAACACTGCTGACTCCACAGAACAACGCGATAGCAGATTCTTCAGGAGTCACGCTAAGCTGGGAGGTTCAGGGCCCACAGAACAATATCTCGCGTACCGAACTATTCTTCGGAGAGGCCGGCAACCTCTCCCCCATAATCATCGGTCCTAACTCTAGATCCTATACCACCGGAAGACTCGGTGGAGGAAAGTTGTACGAGTGGTACGTACAGCTCACAGACGTGAGTGGAAATACTTCCAGAAGCGAGATAAGAAGGTTCGAAGTTCCGTCAGAAATTACAAACAACCCGCCGCTTATAGCTCTCACGTCACCGCAAGAGGGTGCAGTAGTCGATCAGAGTTCCGTCGAATTGAGATGGTCGGCCAGCGACGAAGATGGCGACCGTTTAAGTTTCTCTCTGTACTTTGGGAAAAACAACGATATGCTCCTTGTAAGCGAGAGTATAACCTCTAATTCCTTCACGGTGACCAACCTTGAGCCGGGCAACAGCTATGGCTGGTATATCAGAGTGAGCGACGGCAGGATAACGCTCGATTCTCCTCTGAGGCGTTTCACAACGACCCAGAGAGCCGTGACTATCGACACTCCGTCTCCATCGAACGGGAGTGAAGGGATAGGCATTAAACCGGTCCTCTCCTGGCGAACGCAGGGAACGACCGGTGGTGAGTTCAGGATCTATCTCGGTACTTCGAGATCGTTCCTGCCGATGGTCGGAACCTCGGCCTCCAGCTCCTTCGCTTACACGGGCGAGCTGGAGATGGAAACCACTTACTTCTGGAGGGTTGAACTTTGGGAGGGTGGAAATCTGGTCTCCTCATCGCCGCTCTGGCAGTTCTCCACCGAGAGCAGGCCTGTTCAGGTTTCCGATTCCACTACGGTGGCTGTGTACGTTAACGGTACGTTGAATGTTATCTCTATGGATAATACATCCGGTACAGTTAGCGTGATCAGGAACCCCTACCAGTACCAGGGAAAGGTTTCCCCGGTCACCAACGGCGATCTGATCTATATGGTTGATGACACCGGAAGACTCGTGACACTGAGGGTCAGCGGAACCACCATCGAGACGGTTTCGAGTCTGAACACGGGAACCAGTCCCGAGACACTCGTACTGGCCGGCGGTTATCTCTGGCTGCTGGATACCAAGAGCGCCGCGGTGGTTCTCAGAATCTCGCTCGACAACAGAGGGATACCGATCAGGAGCGAAAGCGTCTTCAGAGACTGGACAACGCCGGTCGATATGTTTGTCAGCGAGGATCTTTCAAGGATCTATCTCGCCGATGCGCTTTCCGGGATAAAGGTGCTCGAGAGGAGTGGCTCTTCGTACGGGGATGTCTCCTCGAGGTTCACAGTCTCTCTCAACGGTTACGCCAGATCTGTCGTGGCCGTTCAGGACCTGGTCTTCTCTGGAGAGGCTGGTATAGACGGCGGACTTAAAATGATAGACCTTTCCCGGTCTGTCAGGAGCAATTTAGGGAAATACTACATAGTCTTGAAGCTCTTTGTATCGAACAACATTATCTATGCCATAACGGACAAAGGGGTCTCGATAATAGACATTTCCAGTCCGTCCCAACCTGTGATTTTGAGGGATATAGAGATTTCGCAGGTCGAGGAGATAAGGATTTCGGGAAGACTTCTCGCCGTAAGGGCGGGAAACAGACTGCTAATATACGACGTTCTATCGGCAGGTAACCCAGTGCTTCTGAATGAATACAATTGAGTGCGCTACTACAAGGAGGTGGCTGTATGAAAAGGTTCTTTCAGATTTTGGTTCTGGCTTTGTTAGCTGTTACGTTATTAGCAGGCTCCCCTGGGAAGCTGGTGATGGCCATCGAAACCGAACCGGTTGGCCTCGATCCTACACTGGTCACGGCTTTCGCTTCGCACAGGGTGCTGGAAAACGTTTATGACGGTCTGTTGAGGTACGATGAAAGTATGAACCTGGTACCAAATCTTGCCGAAAGCTTCGAAGTGGTTGATCCGTACACTATTCTCTTCAAGCTGAGAGATGGTGTGAAATTCCATAGCGGAGATCCATTAACCTCGGAGGACGTGATTTTCACGTTTGAAAGGCTAATGAACCCCGACACCAAGGCCCCGGCCGCGACCTACTACAAGGAAGTCAGTTCGATAAAGGTCGTTGACGGTAACAAGATCGAGTTCAAGCTCACCATCCCAATGGCCGCCTCGCTTTTGCCGAACTTCGCCGGTGTCAACAGCTCAATCCTCTCCAAGAAGTTTGTGGAATCGGGAGCCAATCTCCAGCTCTCGGCCAACGGAACAGGACCCTTCGAACTTGCCGATTATGTAGCGGGCAACTACATAACTCTCAAGAGAAACACGGAGTATTTCATCGAGGGCCTTCCTTACCTGGACGAGATCAAAATGATGATCATGCCCGAAGAGGTGACCAGGGTTTCGGCACTGAGAAACGGTGACGTTGATCTGGCAAGAATAAACGAGCCGCTCAGCTTGAATCAACTACCGACAGACAGATTCAAGATCCACAGAAATGCGGTGCTCAGCTATTACCTTCTGGGAATAAACACCACGAGGGGGCCGCTCAGCAACCCCAAGGTGAGAAATGCCCTGAATTACGCTATCAATAGAGAAATGATCGTCAAACTCGTCGCCTTCGACGAGGGTGCGGTGACCGGTCCGCTCAATCCCGAATTGGAGTTCTGGGCGATGAAACCCTCTCAATTCAGTGAATACACATACAACCCCGCAAAGGCTAGAGAGCTCCTAACCGAAGCCGGATATCCTAACGGTTTTGAGTTCGAGATAGTGGCCTCCCAGAGATACAGTTTCGACAAAGTTGCCCAGGTCATTCAGGCGCAGCTTGCAGAGGTCGGTGTCAGAGCTAAGATAAACCTTGTGGAGTGGGGTATATTTATAAGCAAATGGAGAGAGAGCGACTTCGACTCGTTCATTTCACTCAACAGCGGTTCCATCGATCCCGATATTCAGTTCAACAGAACTTTCCACACAGGTGGTTCTACGAACGTTTTCCTATACAGCAACCCCGAGGTTGACGCCCTGCTCGACAGGGGAAGAAGCGAAGCCGATATAAATGAAAGACAGAAAATATACAACCAGTTACAGAAAATCCTAGTTGCCGAATCGCCAATTATCTTTCTGTACTCCGCCAATACTATATTTGCAGCAAACAACAACGTAGAAGGGTTCAGATCTCTGGCGAACGAAAGCCTGATCTTTCTTAGAGAGACTTCCAAGAAATAAGGAGCGCAAATGGAGTTCAGCTACGTTGTAAGAAGATTACTGTCTGCCATCCCGACTGTGCTACTTGTAACTTTCATGGTCTTTTTGGCCATACACCTTGTTCCTGGAGATGTAGTAGATATTATGCTGGGAACACAGAACTATCTGACCCAAGACCAGATAGAGGAACTTTACAGAGAGTATGGTTTGGATAAGCCGCTTATTGTGCAGTACGGAATCTGGGTGAAAAACCTTTTTACTTTCAACCTCGGGACCTCTCTAAGAACAGGCAAGAGCGTAACCGAACTCCTGGGTGAAAGATTTCCAGTAACTCTTGAATTGGCCGTTTTCTCGCTCTTCTTCGCTCTAGTAATCGGGATACCACTGGGAATAATCTCGGCGGTTAAGAGAAATACGTTTACAGACAATGTAGTAAGGGTAATAGGGCTGATTGGTCTTTCGTCCCCATCCTTCTGGGTGGGGGCGATTCTCATAGTTCTCTTCTCGGGAGTTTTCGAGAACTTCAATCTCTTCGGCTACGTGAGTATGTCGAGCAATCTGATCGATAATCTCCAGGTTATGTTGTTGCCCTCTCTTACACTCGGATTGATGGTATCGGCGCAGATCCTGAGAATGACCAGAACCTCGATGCTCGATATTCTTACCCAGGATTACGTAAGAACGGCCAGGGCCAAGGGAGTCAATTCCAGAAACCTGATAATGAAACATGTGCTCAAGAACGCCCTGATCCCGGTAGTCACTTTATCGGGGATACAGCTGGGTTATCTCCTTGGGGGAACGATCGTGATAGAAAACATGTTCGCCCTTCCCGGAATGGGAAGGCTTCTGCTGCAGGTGGTCAACGAGCGAGACTACCCCGTGGTACAGGGAATAGTGCTATTCATAGGTGTTTTGATAGTGCTGCTCAATATCCTTGTAGATATCCTATACACAGTAATCGACCCCAGAGTCGAACTGCGTTAGGTGGTGGAGCAGTGCTGAAGATTTTACGTAGACTAGCCAGAAACCCTCTGTACGTTATCAGTCTGTTGTTGCTGTTGGTTGTAGTTCTGATAACGCTCTTCCCCGGACTCTTCGCTCCTTACGATCCCTACAAAATGGACGTCGAAGCCTTCATGAGCTGGCCTTCGTGGAAGCACCTTTTCGGCGGAGACCAGTTCGGAAGAGATGTCTTTTCCAGAGCCATGTTCGGGGTGCAAAAGAGTATGATAATCGCCTCCAGCGCGATTGCAATATCTGCCCTCATCGGTACCATGCTGGGCTTGATATCAGGCTATCTCAGCGGTGCCACAGACCTGGTGATAATGAGGATAATGGACAGCTTCTTCGCCTTTCCCTCCTTGATACTGGCACTCTTCATAATTGCTCTCTTCGGATCGAACATGGTGAATCTAGTATTCGCCATAGGGCTGGTTTACGTTCCCATCTTCGCAAGAACCGTGAGAGGGGCTGCACTCTCCCTGAGGGAGAGTCTCTACGTAAAGGCTTCGAGGGCTCTCGGAAAGAAGAGCCTTTCTATAATGTTAACGGATATTCTGCCCAACGTCTCTTCGGTTCTCATAGTGACCTTCACTACCAACGTGTCGACGGCTCTCCTGACGGAGGCTTCTCTTGGCTTTCTCGGTCTTGGAGTACCACCGCCAGAACCCACACTGGGAGGGATGGTGGGACAGGGCACGGCCTTCCTTTTGAGTGCGCCGTGGGTAGTACTCTTTCCCGGCTTGGTGATAGCTCTGATAGTTCTCAGTCTCAATATCCTGGGCGACGGATTGAGGGACATACTCGATCCCAGGATAAACAGATAATCACCACTTATACCTCCATAGAACTGTCGAACTGGTAGAAACACCGTCAACATACTTCTTCAGAAGATCTAACTCCTCGCTGGTATCGATAAGACCGGCCGCCACCAGGTTCACATCCGGAACCATCGCGCGTATTCTGGGTGCAACCTTGGTCGATACCAGACCTGGTAGAATTTCTATGTTTTTTACACCGTTGGAGAGTATCTGCTGAATTCCCTTGTCCACCGCCCGTGAGTCCAGGGCGAAGAATCTCAAGAGACTGTTCATTCCCAGAGAGATTGCCTGCTTGCTTATCCTTATTTTGGCGGTGATTATACCATCGATCCCGCATTTCTTTAAAAAGAGAACACTGTCTTCGTCGCCCGAAAGACCTGATATGAAATCTATATCGACGAAAACAGACTTGCCGGCGGCCTTGAATTCATTTATCCGGTCTTGAATTTCGAAGAGGCCTCCGTTCAGAAAGAAAACCGTCCGCGGATCTACCTCCTCCGGCCGGGTTTTCCTATCCCATAAAGCGGCAATAATACCTTTGAGCATGGATTAACCTCCTTGCCAATATTCTACCATCTTAAAAAGCCCGGGTTTTCTCCGACCATTCTTCCAGCCGCGCAAAAAGAGAAAGTCCTATATGCTATAATTTTATCGACACGTGGTAGAGCTTATGAGAAAACCACGCCATGCTTTCGTGGCGTGGTTTTTCTTTGGAGGTGTTTCGATGAGATCGGTGGTAATAGGAGGGGGAGTTATCGGGACGCTAATTGCCCGGCAACTGAGTAAATTCGAAGGTGAAGTAATCCTGATAGAGAAGAGAGAGGATCTGGGCCAGGGTATCACCAAGGCAAATTCGGCCATCATTCACGGGGGGTACGATGATCCGCCGGCAAGCCTAAGAGGCAGGTTGTGCGCCAGGGGCAACGAACTGTACGATAGGTTGGCCAGAGAGTTGAAAGTTCCAGTCAACAGGATCGGCTCAATCGTCGTCGCAAGAAACGAAGAAGAGTTGAAAAAACTGGAAGAGCTACTGGTCAACGGCCAAGCTAACGGCGTTCGCGATCTGAGAATAGTGGGGAGAGAGGAACTGCACGAGCTGGAGCCGGCTATCTCGAGTGTGTTCAACTACGCCCTTTACTGTGGAAGCGCCGGTATCACCGAGCCATGGATGGTAGCCATAGCGGCCTCGATAAACGCCGCTCGCAACGGAGCTGAAATTATCACCGGAGACGGAGTGGTCGGCGGCAGGGTTGAAGAAGGCTCTATAAAGAGCCTCCGTCTGGCTTCCGGCAGAGAAATAAAGAACATCGATATAGTGATAAACGCAACCGGCCTCTTCTACGAAAAGGTGGCACGGCTTTTTGATGTTGAGGTACCACCGGTCAAATTGAGAAGGGGCGAGTATATTCTCCTGGATAAAAGAGCCAGCGATCTTGTCAGAAGAATCGTCTTTCCGCTCCCTACCGCCTCAGGAAAGGGAAGATTGGTGCTGCCCACGATCGAGGGTGGCGTACTCCTCGGACCCACTTCGGAAGAGCTACAGGATTTCACTCCGCAAGAGCTGAAGACAACGGCGGAGGGATTGTATTCTGTCAGGCAATCTGGAAAGGAGCTGATTCCAGGAATCGATTCACCCCAATGGTACGTCAAATCCTTCGCAGGTATCAGACCGGAAAGCTCCGGCAAGGACTTCTACATAAAAGCCGCTTGTGAGATTGATAACTTCATAACCGTTGGAGCCATTAGATCGCCAGGCTTGACGGCTGCTCCCGCGATCGCGGAATACGTCGTTCTTGAGCTGCTGCCTTCTATTGGCGTTTCACTTGAGGAGAAGAGAAACTTCGATCCTTTCATAGAAGAACAGACCAGAATAAAGGAACTCCCATTTGAAGCCATCTCCAGCTTGATCGAAAGTGATCCCCTATACGGAAAGATAATCTGCCAGTGCAACGAAGTTTCGGAAGCTGAAATCGTTCAGTCGATAAGAGACGGGGCGCGAACGATAGATGGAGTTAAGTTTAGAACCAGGGCCGGTTTTGGTCGATGTCAGGGTGGTTTTTGCAGCTGGAAGATCGCCTCGATACTCTCAAGAGAACTGGGGAAAGATCTCTCCGAGATACGTCAGAACGTTCCTGAAAGCTGGATAACCGACGGGAAGGTGAGAGAAAGATGCTGAAGAGAGAGAAAACGGATGTTCTCGTGATCGGAGGCGGAGCTGCCGGTATGGCCTGTGCCCTGAGCGCCGCGAAAGAAGGTGTATATGTAACGCTTCTCGAAAGAGAATCGAGTGTGGGGGGCGTTTTGAACCAGTGCATTCACAACGGATTCGGCCTGCAATTCTATCACCAGGAACTCACAGGCCCGGAGTTCGCTTCCAGGCTGATCGATGATATGAACATGGAAAACGTAAAAATCATCAGCCAGTCGTACGTACGCGATATCGACGTTCGAAAGAGAGTCGCACAGGTACTTTCTCCAGACGGTGCCTACGAAATACAGGCCGGAGCTCTGGTTATCTCCACCGGCGCCAGAGAGAGACCTTTCGGATCGCTTCTAATACCGGGCGACAGGCCGGCCGGCGTCATGCCGGCCGGAGTTGCGCAGAGATACGTAAACCTTGAAAATCGAATACCGGCCAGAAAAGCTATGATTCTGGGCTCCGGAGACATCGGACTTATTATGGCGCGACGCCTCACTCTGGAGGGAGTTGAGGTAGTAAGCGTTCTAGAAAGAATGTCTTACCCAGGAGGACTGACTAGAAACATAGTACAGTGTTTGGAAGACTTCGATATACCGCTCCATCTCTCTACCACGGTTACGGGAATCAGTGGCGACGGAAGACTGAGAAGTGTGGAGATCTCGAAGGTCGACGAGAACTTTACGCCAGTTCCGGGTACTTCCAGAACCATCGACGTAGATGCACTTATTCTTTCGGCCGGCCTTCTACCGCAGGTAGAAGATTTCAGCGACGACCTTGAAGTCGATCCGATGAACAGGGGCTTCCTCGTTTCAAACACCTGTGAAAGCAGCATAGAAGGAGTCTTCGCGGCCGGAAACAATGTCGCCATCTTCGATCTGGTGGATTATGTAGCCGCTGAAGGCTGGATTGCAGGTCGTCACGCCGCACTATTCTCCAGGGGAGTTAATACTTCAGGAGATAGAGTGCCGGTCTTCCGGGGAAAGAACATAAGCGTTCTGGTCCCGGGAATCGTCGATATGGAGGAGCATTTGAGACTATACATAAGACTGAGAAAACCGATGGAAAAAGGCTTAGTGGTCCTGAAGGAACTAAAGATCGAAAAGAAGTTCTCGTACGGAGTACCCAGCGAGATGATACAGCTGGTAGTGAACAGAGACAAACTACAACCGCTGATGAATTACGGCAAACTCACAGTAGAGGTGCAGTGATGGAAGGTCACATAACGTGCGTGATATGCCCAGTAGGGTGCAAAGTATCCGTCAGAAAAGAGGGAGTTCAATACACAATAGAAGGCAACCGCTGTGCCCGTGGTGAGGAGTACGCCCGCAACGAGTTGATGATGCCCAAAAGAATTCTGACAACCAGTATTGGGGTATCCAACGGTACATTACCTCTGGTCTCTGTGAAGACACCCAGACCGATCGACAGAGCGCGTATCAAGGAGATAATGAAAGAGATAAAGAACCTGTCGATAGTTGCCCCCGTGGCAGTCGGCGATACAGTAGTCGAAGACATCGATGGAGAAGGTACGCCGCTGCTTGCAACCAGAGCCGTCAGCTGCAACGGTGGGAGAGAAAAAACAACTCTACCTACTTGAAATAAAGAAAGTTTCGAGTTACAATAATCAATGTGTTCCAGCGTGGCTCAATGGCAGAGCATCCGGCTGTTAACCGGACGGTTGGGGGTTCGAGTCCCTCCGCTGGAGCCAGGACTCCCCCGAAATTTCGGGGGAGTTTTCTCATATGCAGCTCTGACCGGGAACTTTGGGGAATAGTCTGGTTTTCGCAACGTGATCCAGAGAGCAGAGATATCTCGTCAACCTCTCCACTCCGAAACCACAGCCGGCCGTTGGTACCAGGTTGCCGTCTTCTGCGATCTCCATGTACCAGGACAGCTCTTTAGGGTCGCTCCCCTTGAACTCCATCCGCTTCACGATTCTCCGGTACTCCCACTCCCTTTCACCGCCCGATAGAGCCTCGCCAAAGCCAAGAGGGAGAATAAGATCCATATCCACGAGGGTTTTGCCGTCATCTGAAAGCCGATCATAAAACTCTCTCTCCCAGATGGGAATATCTATAAGCCAGAAAGGTTCGGTAAAGCTCTTTGAGAGAATCGTTTCGAAATCCTTTCCGTACTGGTCGTAGGCATCCAGATACTTCACCTTTGGGAAGGGGCGGGAAGGCACGGCCGGGTCGGATCCCAGATAATCCAGCGCCTGGCCGCAATCTCTCTTCACGGAAGTGATGACGTTAACGATCAGTCCTTCCATGACTTCCATAACATCTTCCCTCCTGCTGTCGCGCATTTCAAGATCTATCTGTGTGAACTCGAAGAGGTGTCTGCCCGAGGAGGCCTTTTCAGATGTTTCGAGTCGTACGTTTGGCGAGATGATGAAGATCCTGTCGAAGGCCGTACAGGCTAATTGCTTGTGGAAAATCATCGACTGCATCAGTTTATATTCCTGATCGTAGTATCGGAACTTGGCGTTGTGGACTTCGTGGTTGAGAGGGTCCGTGACCGGCGAAATTATCGTTGGAAGCAGCTCGACAAATCCCTTTCCCCGCAAGAAATTTCCCGATTCTGCAATAACCTTAGATTTGACTGTAACAGCCGCCCTAACGAACGGGTCCCTGAGGTGCTCCATTATCCTGTCGCTGAGTTTTTCCGTTCTCTCCATATTTTCAACCCCTTTTAAAAAATAAGGCCGATGGAAATCCATCGGCCTTTTAATCTTCTAAATTACTCAGTACGCAGAGATTAACCGACCGATCCCGGCCAGTTATTATTATTGAGTATGAACTTCTCAAATTTCGTTATGATCCTACCCATGTCAGTACCTCCGCGTTTGAAAGATTCTACCATCTGTAAGGTAACATAGAAAGTCTTTTCATTAAGATTTGTTGAAATGTCTTCTTTCCCCCAATTCTCCGGGTCGGTTATAATACTTACATGAACATTATTCCAGTTTTTCTACCCCACGAGGGCTGCGAAAGCCACTGTACTTTTTGCAATGAATATTCGGCCACTGGTCTGAAGAAACTCCCTGTCAGAGAAGAGATCCTTTCGACCGTACAGAGGTATCTCTTGTATTTTGTTGACAAGAACAACGTGGAGCTAGCTTTCTATGGCGGGACGTTCACCGGTTCCAAAAGGCAGAAGATATACCTGGATATAGGTCTGGAACTTTTTGAAAGAAAGGTGATAAAAGGGATACGCTTCTCTACCTCACCGGGGCAGTTCAACCGGGAAAAAGCCCTTCTTCTGCGAAATTATCCGATCAGTCTGGTCGAATTGGGAGTGCAGTCTTTCGATCCCCTGGTTCTGAAACTGAGCAACCGTGACCACGGTGTGAAAGAGATCTATTCGGCAACTAAAGTTCTAAAAGATTTCTCCATACCCTTCGGTCTTCACCTAATGACCGGTCTGCCCGGAGACAATCACGCCAAGGATCTGATCTCCTCTCTGGAAGCTGTCCGTACAGGTGCAGTCAGCGTGAGACTCCATCCGCTGGTTATTCTGAAAGACTCGCTGCTCGCACAGGACTTCGTCCGGGGACTCTTCTCGCCACCCGGTCTGGAAGAATCGCTCGAAATACTTTGGAAGATGTACCTGATAATCAACGGGGCAGGTGTTGTCGTTAACAGGATAGGTGTGTGCCTCTATGGAAACGAAATTAAGAACGTGGTGGCAGGCCCTTACCATCCGGCACTGGGTGAACTTGTTAGAAACAGGCTTATGCTCGAAGTACTCCGCGAACACCATAGATTGGGTGGGAGCGATCACATCGCTCTGGACAAATCTCACAAGGGCGATTTCACCGGGCACAGGAGATACGTGATCGTTACTGCCTCAAACGAGGGTATAATAGTTCAGTTCCGGGAAAACGGTCTCCGCCTCGATGTTGAAAGCTATCTGAATTCAATCAGAGAGAGGCTTCTGGGGGGTATATATGCTCAGACTTAGCTCGATCTATATAAAGGGATTCAAAAGTTTCGCGATGCCCACGAAATTCGATGTATCTGCGGGAATAACGGCAGTGGTCGGTCCCAACGGAAGCGGCAAGTCCAACGTCGTTGACGCGATACGCTGGCTTTTCGGCGAGCAGTCGATGAAAAACATCAGGGCTGACAACAGGGAGGACGTGATCTTCAACGGTTCGGAGAAGTTTCCGCCTTCCAACTCTGCCGAGGTGAGACTGGTCTTCGAATCGCAAGAGGGGAGTTTCTCCATAGCCCGCGAGGTTTCCAGAGATGGGCTTTCACAGTACAGAGTGAACGACAGACCGGGTAGGCTGAAGGACATAAAGGAACTCTTCCAGGGAACCGGAGTCGGGATGGATATTTACTCCATCGTTGGCCAGGGCCAGGTGGACAAGGTCGTAAGTGCCTCGCCTTACGAGTTAAGAGCCTTGATCGAAGAGGCGGCCGGAACGGCGATCTACAAGGAAAGAAAGAAGGAAGCCCTTGGAAAACTCGCCTCCACTGAGGAGAACCTCAACAGGCTTGAAGATATTATCTTCGAACTGGGCAAACAGAGAAAGTCTCTCTACTTGAAGGCAAAAAGAGCCGAAAAATACCTGGAATACACACAGAAAGAGAAGGAGTTGAAAGGCCTCTTTTTCGGAAATATCGCCAGAATCGAAGAAGAGACGCTTTTTACTCATCGGGGTGAGTTCGAGAGAATCAGAGAAGAGTTGAAAGAGCTCCAAAAAAAACTGGTGGAGGCCGAATCCAACTGGTCAACCCTCAGGAGCGAGTTCTCCGAAGTAGATAAAGAGATCGAAGGCTTCACGCAACTTCTTGAGGAGTACAAAAAAAGACAGAACGACCTGCTGGAGCTGAAAGAAATATACGCCAGGAGGCTCGGGGAGAGAGAAAACCGCCTGATAGAAGTATCCACCAGAATCGATTCCCTCAAAAACGAAATCGATGAACTGGAGAAGAGAAAAGACGAGATAAAGCTGATCATCGACAGTCTGAACCAGCAAGTCTATGAAGAGGAGAGACTGCTTACATCTCTCGAGGAGAAACGCGACTCGCTTGTCAAGAACTATAGCTCGCGCGAGCGAGAGTGGCTGAAATTACAGGAGAGCTTCGATTCAACTCAGAAAAGGCTGTCTAAGATCGAGAACGAGCTGGAGCGTCTCGAAAACAACCGTGAAGATACTACAAAGCGACTCAGATTGATCCAGACACAACTTCAATCCAAAAGAGAGCGGTTTGAAACTCTAAAAGAGGAGATAGAAAGCCTCGCCAGACAGGGAAAGGAGAGCTCGGACAGGCAGAAGGAAGTCGAAGCCAATATAAAGGCGGCCAAAGACAGAATGGCCGAGCTGGATTCGTCCCTGGAGAAGGCCAGAGAGTCTCTGACTCAGGACCAGAATGAACTCAAGCGTTCGCAGATGGAAAGGACCCTCCTGGAGAAGCAGCAACATGAGTACCAGGGCTTCTCCAGAACTGTGAGAGAGGTATTCAACAGACGGGATAGCTTCAACGGGTTGAGAGATGTCGTCGCCAACATCGTCGATGTTTCACAGTCCTTCGAGACTGCCATAACGATCCTGCTTGGTTCGAGGATGCAGGATATAGTCGTTGACGACGCCATCACAGCCAAGCGGATAGTGGAGTTCCTGAAGACCTACAAAATCGGAAGGGCCACTCTCCTGCCGATCGACATGATCGAGGGCAGTTTCAATCGTTACTCGAAGATAGAGAACCATCCTGGCTTCATAGGCTACGCAGCCAAATTGATCGAAGTACCGGAGGGTTTCGAGAAGTTGCCACCGTATCTCTTCGGAAATTCCGTGGTTACTAGGAACCTTGACGATGCGATCGAGATGAGAAGGGAGCTTGGCTTCTCCGGACGTATGGTCTCGATCGATGGTCAGCTCGTTAGCGGCGGTGGCTCGATCACCGGTGGCTTCATCGGCGACGAAGCTAGAACGGATCTTCTCTCTAGAAAGAGAAGGATCGCCGAGCTTTTGGAAAGAGAAGTCGAGCTGGAAAAGGGCATCGCTTTGAGAGAGAAAGAGATACTGCGCCTGAAAGACGATATAACCGAACTGAGGGGCTACTACAAAGTGCTCCAGGAGGAACTCAACGAGCTGGCCTCGAAAGGAGCTGCCATAAATCGAATGATCCACGAACTTCTGAAATCGACACAGGAAGTCGAGGATGAAATAGGAGAACTGGTTAAACTGGAAACCGAGTACTCACGCAGATTACAGGAAAGTCATCTCAAGAAGGAGTCTCTGGTCAACGAGCAATCTGCCCTGAAAATAGAGAAGGCGAGACTTGAAGAGAGCGTTGAGGCCGAGTCAGAAGAATTGAAGAGACAGAAGAAGGTTCTTGAAGAGCTCCAGGATAGCATCGTGGATTCGAAGCTAAGACTATCGACTTTATATGAAAAGCAGGAGCAGTATTCTAAGGAACACGCCTCTATACTGGAGAAGAAACGCTCCGATCAAGAAAACGTCAACCTTCTTTCCAGAGAGATGCAAGAGGTCGAGGAGGAGACCGAGAGGTTGAGAAAGCAGGTCGCCGATCAGGAGAGAGAGATCGCATCGGTGAAGAGAGAAACCGAAGATCTCTTCTCAAGCATAAGATACCAGAGAGAGGGTAAGGAACAGAGATTGAACGCTCTTCAGGAAGCCGAAGGTGTAATCAACGAACTGAAGGAGAAGCGCGAGAAGAAGAGAGACCGCTCCCATCAATTGGAGATGCTGATACAGGAAAGCCAGATGAAACTGACCAGAGTGAGAGAAGAGATGGAGAACTCTGGAGAAAATACTGCCGATGTTCCCGTTCTTTCGGAAGAAAAACTGCGGGAGGTTAAGGTCGAGCTGGACGATTACGAAAACAAGTTGAAGTTCCTGGGCAGCGTTGATCTCGATGCGATAGAAGAATACGGAGTGGTTGACAGGGAGTACCAGGAACTCAACGATCAGAAGGCCGATCTGGAAGATGCCAGACAGAAGTTGATAGAACTGATCGAAAAGACAGATACGAAGGCGAAGACAATTTTCATGGAAACCTTCGACAGAATAAACAAGAACTTCGCGGCTTATATAGACGAGATCTTCGAGGGGGGAGAGGGCGATATCAAGATAATCTCCGGGAACGATCTTCTCGAAACCGGACTCGAGATCACCGTGCGACGCCCTGGTAGAAAGATCCAGAAATTGCAGCTCCTCTCGGGAGGAGAAAAAGCGCTCGTGGGAATCGCGCTGATTTTTTCGCTACTGAGCATAAAGCCCAGTCCCTTTTATGTACTCGATGAAGTCGATGCGCCGCTCGACGATTTCAATGCAGAGAGGTTCAGGGTGCTTCTGAAAAAGCACGCCTTCGACACACAGTTTCTGGTTGTCACACACAACAAGCTAGTCATGGAAGTGGCCAACGTGCTGCACGGGGTAACGATGACCGACGGCCTCTCCAGAGTTATACCGGTCGAGCTGCACTCGGTGGAGTCGATCACCGGTTAGCAGTTTCTTTACCGCTTTCGGAGACCATCGATCTGAACTCTCTGACAATAACCGTTATCATGCCTGTCCCAACGAAGGCCGAACCGACGAAAAACAGCCACGAAGGTACATTTTTAAGAAACAACACATCCGCCATAACAGTGAAGACCGGAATCGTATAGACCCAGAGCGTCGCCGCCTTGCCTCCCCAGAGGTTTATTCCCATGTTCCAGAGGATATAGCCAAGCGCGGAAGCGAAGAGTCCCAGATAGACAACCCCGGCCAGAGCTCCTGAGGAAAAGGAGACGGACTTTCCGAGAAGGAAGATCTCTACAAAGGCGAACGGCAAGGAAAAGACCAGTCCCCATAACATTATCTCCATGGTGGTCCAAATCGAACTGTTTCTTATCCTTTCGTAAAAGTACGTGTATCCGGCCCAGGAGAGAGCCGCTCCGAAGGAGAGTAGGTTCCCAGCAACGCTTGAACCGCTGGAGAAGCTTCCCGAATAGATTATCAGCCCCAGGCCCACAAAAGCTATACCACCACCGATGTATTCTAAATAGTCGAATCTTCTGCGCAGAACGTCGTAAAGTATTATCGTCAGGATCGGAGCCGTCGAGACTATCAGCGAGGCGTCGGAAGCGTTGGTGAGGCTGAGACCGTAGTTCTCGAAAAAGAAGTAGGTAGTTATTCCCAGCAATCCGGCCAGCGCTGCAAATCTGTGTCTTACTCTCCCGAACGAGCCCCTTCGTCTCCCTACAATGGGAAAGAGAACGGCGACAGCGAGGGAAAATCGCAGAACTGCCAGAAACATCGGCGGCAGACTTTCCACCGCAACCTTCGTGAAGATATACGAAAGACCCCACATCATCGAAGTGATCGCCAGAACGATCAGCCCGAGACTTTTCCCCCTTGAAGTTTTCATATTCTCTTGTAAGGTGAGTACCGGTTCACAGTCCTGTCTATTACGGGTTCGAGTATCAGGGCTTCTCCCGGTTCAATGTTCGCTTCGAGCGAACCGAAGGAAGTTGAAAGCGTCTTTCCGGTCAGTATATCCCTCATAGCAGTTCCGTTCATAAGGAAGCCTTCCTGTAAATAGACCCTGGTCCTGACGTTACGCTCAGATGTGTTAATTACGGAAACGATCAACTCGTCGATGCTTTCGGTATGTCTCTTGAAAGTTATCAGAGAAGGATCACCGGCTCTCAGGACTGTGAATTCGCCCTTCCGGAGTGCGGTTTTGCTATTTCTTGTTTCGTTTAATCTTCTGTAGAGATGATAGGTACGGGGCGGGCTAGAAACCTTCTCCCACTCCATAGGACCCCTGTTTTCCGGATCGTGACCGCCCTCCATTTCGATTTCTTCGCCGTAGTATATCATCGGAATGCCCGGCAGTGTGTACTGCAGGACGAGCGCAGCTTTGATTTTATCGAAGGAGCTGAGTTCATTCCTGAGTCTCGGTACGTCGTGAGAGGACAGTATGTTCCATGATCTGGACATATAATCGAGCCCGCAGTCGTGGATACAATTGCCAAGAATCACGGCGGCCATCTCACCTTTCAACGAACCCCGAAGAGAGTCCCAGATCAGAGACCTGTAGTAATAGTTCATCAGACCGTCGAGTTTCGCCTTCTCTCTCCAGCCTTTAGGATAGTTCCAGATCTCTCCGACGATACAGGCCCGCGGATTAACACTCTTCACACTGTCCGACATTAGCGATAGAATATCCGGGCCGATGTCGAAAGCAACATCCAGTCGCCAGCCATCCATACCTAATCTCAGCCAGCGTTTCATGACAGATTCTTCTGATCTATAAATGATCTCGGCCAGTTCTGGGTTTTCGAGATTGAGTTCGAGTAGATTTCTCGAATCCATCCAGCCCCTAAACTGCCCGTTAACCCGCACAAAGAAATTTCCTTTCTCATCGTTGCCCTGAAACGCGCCGGGCTGGCCGAAAATGTTAAGGCCGTTGAACCATTTGCCGGCCATTCCGGCGTGGTTGAACACACCGTCCAGAATTACTCTCAACCCTTTCGAATGAGCGATTTTCAAGAGATCTTTCATGTCTTCTTCAGTCCCGAAATCGGGATCGATCGTGAAATAGTCGAGAGTATCGTATTTGTGGTTGGTGTGACCCCAGAATACCGGAGTCATGTAGATCGTATTTACTCCAAGATCCTTTATGTAATCGAGTTTCTCTATAATGCCCCTCAGGTCTCCTCCCCAAAAATCGTACTGGTGACCACCATCATGGGAGGCATGAGGCCTTTCATTCCAGGCACGAACACGCTGTTCGGGAAGTCTGTAGTGACCCTTCTCTCTCTTTTTGAAAACGTCCTGTGCCATTCCTATATTGAACCTCTCGGGGAAGATCTGGTATATAATTGCGTCCTTCTGCCAGTCGTCCATAGATCATTCCTCCAGCATTTCGTTCGCATACGAAAGATAAACCATCCCAAGAAAGATATTATCCCTGATCGACCAGAGCCCTTCGGGCTTAATATTTATCTGAGACTCTTTTAGCCATGAATTCAGCGTCCAGAGAGTTATTTCGTAGATCTGCATCAATCCACGAGAGTAAACGTACTGAGAGAAGGAAGGGTTGAGACTTTTCTCTTCCATCAGCGCATAAGGATTGAGAGAGGACTCCACAATCATAATCGAGACGACTATCGAAGGATCCAGTTTGGAGAGATCGAGTGTCTTCACTTTCCCGCCTACTATTATATTAACTTTCACACCTGTGAAATCCATGATCGCCCTGTAAATGGCTTCTCCTAGTTTGATTTTGAACCCATCGCCTTTCGAATCCAGTTGCTTGTTAGACTTGATAAGACTCAGCAGTTTGTTCTTGAGTGAGATATTCTCCCGGGGGGTTTTGGAGGAGATCAGTCTGTCTACGGCAGGGTTGGTAGAAAAAAGCTCTGTATCATCCACATTATGCATCTTTATCGCAGAACTCAGAACTGGTTTTGAATCGCTCTTACCGGCAAAATATTCGTAAACCGATACCACTCTGTCGTCGTAAGTGTAGGAAGGGTTGTTGAGAAAGTCCTCCCTGTTAGCGCCCAGACCGGCATTGTAAAGAATCGCCAGAGAGGCCACCTTTTTCGGGCTCAACCGGTTTCCAAAACCAACCAGCAGACCTGATATAACAACGATTGAAGTCAACAACACTAGAAGGACTATCAGATCCAATCTCTTTCCTTTATCCATTTTCCACCTCTGGGTTATTATATCAGAGAAAAGCCGGGTTGCCCCGGCTCGATAATTTTGTAACTCTCAATTATCTCTTCTTCTTCTTTTTATCGAACTTACAGATGCCCACCGGACACTGGAGTGTGTCAACATGCGCCAAAAATTCATCCTTGAACCGGTCGAGAATCGACCTCAGCGGTACTGGAACGGCCTGACCCAATCCACAGAAGGAAGAGTCTTCCATCGTATCGGCGACATCGTATAGTTGATCGAAGAGCTCCCTGGTTCCTCTACCTTTGGAGAACTCGTTCAATATATGGACGATTATGTGTGTACCTTCGCGACAGGGTGAACACTTACCGCAGGATTCATGGGCGAAGAATTCCATCAGGTTTTTCGCCACATCGACCGCACAGTGGGTCTCGTCGATAGCCAGAATTACTCCCGAACCGAGCGACGCACCGGAATTTTTGAAGGAATCGAAATCCAAAGGTGCACCCAGTTCTTCGGGCTTTATAAACGTACCGGCCGCGCCCCCAGTCTGAACCATCTTCACGGCTCTCCCATCGGGAATGCCGCCGCCGAACTTATAAACGAGATCGGCCACCGTGGTGCCCATGGGAACCTCGACTATGCCTCTCTTGACCAGATTGCCACAAAGGGAGTAAACTTTCGTACCAGCCGAAGACTTCGTGCCGATCGCTTTGAACCAGTTCGCACCTTTGTCTATTATCGGAGGAACACAGGCGAAGGTTTCGACGTTGTTGACCACAGTGGGTTTGTTGTACAGACCACTAACCGGGGGGTAAGGCGGTTTCAATCTGGGGCGGCCCGATTTGCCCTCGATCGATTCTATCAGCGCCGTTTCCTCTCCACAGACGTAGGCTCCGGCTCCCAATCTCACTGAGAGGTCGAAGGAAAAATCGGTGCCCAGTATGGAGGCCCCGAGAAGACCGTACTCGTACGCCTGGCTGATCGCTCTTCTGAGGCTGGCAACGGATTCGAAGTATTCTCCCCTTATATATATATATCCCTTGCTGGCACCGACAGCATAACCTGCTACGACCATACCTTCAATGACAGAGTGGGGATCGCCCTCCATTATCAGGCGGTCTTTGAAAGTACCGGGCTCACCCTCGTCGGCGTTGCAAATCACGTACTTATCAGGCGAATCTACTTTCTGGGTGAACTCCCATTTCAAACCAGTCGGAAAACCCGCACCACCACGGCCGCGCAATCCACTCTTCTTGATCTCTTCGATAACGGCCCGGGGCTCCATTCTGAAAGCCTTGGCCAGTCCCTGGTAGCCGTTGAGAGCTATGTACTCTTCTATGTTCCTTGGATCGATTGAACCTGCATTGCGCAGAACTACGCGTTCCTCGATTGTGGTGCTTTTTGCTTCGACCGGTCCTTCGGTGCTGAAATCTTCAACGACCAGTTCCCGGGCGATCCTACCTTTGAGTAGATGTTCGAGAACGATCTTTTCAACATCGACCTCGGATTTGACCGAGTAAACGGTGTTCTCGGGTAGAACCAGAAACAGTACACCCTTTCCGTAATCTCCGAAAGAACCCGTCTCGAGAACATCTACGATCGATCCCAGGTTGTATTTTTCCACCAGGGAGGCGAGATAGTTTTTATAATGGCGCGCACCGAGAAGAAGGCTGTTCGAGTCGATTGATACCAGAACGGTAATAGGTTTGCTCATACTCACTCACCTCTCTCTCTGGAAACGATTGAATCGATAATCTCCGAAACTCTCTCTTTTGTGAGATTTCCATAAGCTTCGTCGTTTATCATCATTACGGGAGATACTCCGCAAAGTCCCAGGCAGCTGGTCTCTTCGAGAGTGAATAGACCGTCGCCGGTTGTCTCACCGAAACTGATTTCAAGGCTGTTCTTAAGCGCATCAACGACTTCCTGTCCGCCGGTTACATGGCAGGGAAGGCTCTTACAGATCCTTATTACGTACTTTCCGCGTCTGTGAGTGGAGAACATGGTGTAGAAAGTCAAGACTTCGTATATTTTCGACAGGGGTGTACCGGTCAGCTCTTTCAACACCTCAGCCGCCTCGATTGGAATGAAATTGCCGTAGTGATCCTGAATAGCGTGCAGAGTGTTTATCAGTACGTCGCCCTTTTCGAGACTCTGACTATTTATATCTTCGTAAATCTTCGTAACCGTCTCGCGGATACTGTCAACAGACATGTTAATTCCTCCCTTCAACCCAAATTGACAATGCAGAAGAACCCCCTCGGAAGGGGGTTCTCAAATATCTCACGGAGAGACTTTGCTGATTGCGTTAAATCTGCATACCGCAAGACAACTACCGCAGCGAGTGCAGATTTCGGGATCTATCTCGTGGGGCTTTCTGACTGCGCCGGAAATTGCGTTCACGGGACAGACTCTGGCGCAGGCCGTGCAGCCGACACACTTATCCTTATCTATTACGACTCTCATGAGAGGCTTGCATCTCTTTGCGGGGCATTTCTTTTCCAAAACGTGCGCTTCGTATTCGTGCCAGAAGTACCTCATCGTAGAAAGAACCGGTTGAGGTGCCGTCTGGCCAAGTCCACAGAGAGATGTCGCCATTATATTTTCACCCAGTTCTTTGAGAAGCTCGAGATCTTCCATGGTTCCTTCGCCTTCGGTAATTCTCTCGAGGATCTCGAGCATTCTCCTGGTGCCGTCACGGCAGGGTGTGCACTGTCCACACGACTCTTCAACGGTGAATTCAAGAAAGTATTTGGCCACGTCAACCATACAGCTGTCTTCGTCCATGACGATCATTCCGCCAGAACCAACTATTGTTCCGAGCTTTTTAAGGTTATCGTAGGTAATCGGGGTGTCCAGATGTTCCAGCGGGATACACCCACCACTAGGCCCACCGGTTTGAACAGCCTTAAGTCTCTTTCCTCGGGGAATTCCTCCGCCTATATCATAGATGAGCTTTCTCACGGTAATTCCCATGGGTACTTCTACAAGGCCGGTGTTTTTCACGTTTCCGGCCAAAGCGAAGACTTTTGTGCCTTTTGATCCTTCCACGCCGTACTGGCTGAACCATTCGCCACCGTTTATAATTATCGGAGGAATGTTGGCATAAGTCTCTACGTTGTTCAGGAGGGTCGGCTTACCCCACAGACCCTTGTTAGCGGGGAAGGGCGGCTTCACCCTGGGAATTCCCCTTTTGCCCTCAATCGAATTGATAAGCGCGGTCTCCTCACCACAGACGAAGGCTCCTGCGCCAATCCTTATTTCGAGGTCGAAAGAGAAATCTGTACCCAGTATTTTGTCACCGAGGAAACCGTACTCTCTGGCTTTTTCCATCGCGAAAGACAGTCTCTCAATCGCCAGGGGATACTCGGCACGAACATAAACGAAACCTTTCTGTGCACCGACTGTATAAGCAGCTATAGTCATTGCTTCCACTATCGTGTGAGGATCACCCTCCAGGACGGCTCTATCCATGAAAGCTCCAGGGTCTCCTTCATCGGCGTTACAGATTATGTACTTTGGATTACCCTGGGCCTTTTTGGCGAAATCCCATTTCATCCACGTCGGAAAACCGGCACCGCCCCTGCCTTTCAATTCGCTCTTCTTTAACGTTTCAATTACTTTATCAGGTCCCATTTCGAAAAGAACTTTATGAAGGGCGAAGTAACCGTCCCTTGCGATGTACTCATCGATGGATAGAGGGTCTATCACACCGAGATTTCTTGTAGCTATCTTAACCTGTTCGGTAAAGAAGGGAAGTTCTTCCTGGGGTTTTGTCTTGAGTTCGCCCGTATCGCCTTTATAGAGAAGCTTTTCCACAACTCTCCCTTTCAGTATATGCTCTTCAACTATTTGGGCTGCATTTTCGGCGTTGACCTTCTGATAGAAAACCCCCTCGGGATAAATTACCAGGATCGGTCCAAGATCGCACGCCCCCATACAGCCAGTTTCTACAACCCTTACAACCGTCTCCAGAGAATACTTTTTTAATGTATCCTCGAAAACTTCTTTGACACTTTTCTCACCTGCCGATATACAGGCTCCACCGGCACAGATAAGCACCGTATTTTCAACAGCGGGCACCGCTAATCACCTCTTCGTTATAGTTCTCCCTTTTTGACAATGAGATCTCCGACAACTTTCCCCTCGACAATGTGCTGATCTATTATTCTCTTCGCCTGTGCAGGGGTTACGTGTCCGTAGATTATCGGGTCGGCCCCTTCCAGATGAACTTCGATGGTAGGCTCTACATCGCACAGGCCGAAACAACCCGACTGAACTACGGCAACATCTTCGATCCCCTTTTCATCAAGGGAATCAACGATGGCTCTCAAAGTGTCTTTGGCACCTGCAGCTATTCCACATGTTCCCATGGCAACGATTATCTTGCCCTTCTTGCCGGAATCGCGCATCTTAAGTCCTTTCATCGCATTTTCCTTGATTTTCATGAGTTCTTCAAGACTCTTTATCTTTGCCATTATTCAGCCCTCCTGTATTTGTCAAGAATCTTAGACACTTCATCCGGAGTGACCCTTCCGTAATAGTCATCTTCACCGATGAGAACAACCGGTGCCATACTGCACGCTCCCAGACACCTTACTGCGTGGATAGAAAACTTTCCATCGGCAGTTGGTTGATTCATGGGTACTCCCAGTTCATCCTGTAGTCTCTCCATAATTTTGTCAGCGCCTTTCACATAACAGGCTGTGCCCAGGCAGACTCTGATTTGATGCTTTCCCTTTGGTTTCATAGTGAAGAAGTTGTAAAAAGTGACTACACCATAAACTTGACTGAGCGGAACGTTGAGTTTCTCCGAAACGTGCTGCTGGACTTCTTCAGAAAGATAGCCGAAGATTTCTTGAGCTTTGTGAAGAACGTTAATTAAGACACCCGTGTTGTCTTTCACGGAATCGATATACCGGTCCAGTTCGGCAAAAAGATTCTCGCAATCCGGGCATTTAACCACAGACAACCCTTGCACCTCCCTTTAAGCCAAGAATGTTATTTATTTCACACATGGATTATAACATGGGCCCGAAAAAATGGGCAGTTTCGTCTGTTAAGATGCCCCCAACAGTTGGAAAACAAAGAATCTTCGTAATACCCTTTCTGAGATCGATCAGCGAAATCTGTCTGCAATGGCTTTCAATTTCATTTTTCAACTTGCATAAAGACTGGCTAGAAATTCCGGGGATACAAGACTTATCGTCTATTAAATGTTAAAATTACCGGTGTTCGAGGAGCCTTAATAAGGAGGAGATTCGATGGATCTAGGAGTCTTTGTGCGGGATATTCCAGACTTTCCAAAACCGGGTGTGATTTTCAAAGATGTCACACCCATGCTAAAAGATCCCGATGCTTTCAGGGAATGCATTTTACAGATGAGTTCTCTAGTTGAAGGACTTGACTTCGATATCATAGTGGCACCGGAAGCCAGAGGCTTCATATTTGCCGCTCCAATAGCCTTTCATACCCGAAAAGCTCTGGTTCCTGTGAGAAAGCCCGGCAAACTTCCCTTTGAGACACTGGAGATCGACTACGAACTAGAGTACGGTAGGGCAACTCTACAGATGCATATCGACGCAATACATAAAGGCGAGAGAGTATTGATCGTGGATGATATACTTGCGACGGGTGGAACGATGAAAGCAATAGCCGAAATGATTGAGAGCTGCGGTGGTGAAGTGATCTCAATATTGTGCCTGGCCGAACTGGATTTCCTGAAACCGAGAGAGAAACTCGCTCGTTACGATGTGCGCACTTTAATCTCTTACTGACGGAGGTTAGTAATGCTGAAGTACGATTTTTCTTTTGCCTTCAAAGAGACCCTTGAAAGCGGTTTGATTTTCGATGAACTTCTTGAGACGGGTAAAAGCACCTCAACGATAATGGAAAAGGTCAATTCGCCCGAACCTGGTTTTCTGAGAATATTGGGCGATGATTCCATTCTGGATGAAGTGAAGACACTGGAAGACTGGCTGGAAAACTTCGAAAACTTTGTGGTGATAGGTATCGGTGGCTCCGCGCTGGGAAATCAGGCCCTTCACTCATCGCTGAACCCCCTAAACTGGAACAACCTGAGCAGGGAGAAACGTATGAAAAAAGCCAGGATCTTCGTGCTGGACAACGTAGATCCCGACATGGTCTCCTCGATTCTGGGCGAGTTGGACCTAAAGTTGACGGTTTTCAACGTCATCTCGAAATCCGGTACAACGGCAGAATGCATGTCTAATTACCTTATCGCAAGAGGCCTTCTCGACAAGCTGGGTCTTGCGGCAAGCGAGCATTTCATTTTCACAACTGATAGCGAAAAGGGCGTGTTGCGAGAGATAGCCGATCGCGAAAAAATAAGAACATTGACGATTCCCGACGATGTCGGCGGACGTTTCAGCGTGCTGACTTCGGTTGGACTTCTTTCGGCCCTAGCGGAGGGCATAGATATCGACGGTCTCTACGAAGGAGCCAGGTTCGGCCGTGAAAGGTACCTTCGGGACAATGTCAAGTCCAACCCGGCCCTCGTGAATGCGTTGATCCATTACGCATACATGAAAAAAGGCTACAACATATCGGTTATGATGCCTTACTCGAACAGGCTTTATACGCTTGCGGACTGGTACAGACAACTTTGGGCCGAATCTCTGGGTAAGAAGTTCGATTTCAACGGCAGAATAGTACATACTGGCCAGACTCCTATAAAAGCTCTTGGGGCGATAGATCAGCATTCGCAGGTCCAGCTTTACAACGAAGGCCCAAAGGATAAAGTGATAACTTTTATAAAGCTTGAAGACTTTGGAAATCAGCTCACAGTTCCGTTTATCCATTCCGATGTCGAGGCACTGTCCTACCTGAACGGCGTTGAACTGGCCGAGCTGTTGAATGCAGAACTCAGAGGGACTTCGATAGCGCTCGCATCCAACGGAATTCCCAACCTGACGATCACTTTCCCACAGATCGATGCTTTCCACGTCGGGGAGTTCATAATATCTTACGAAATACAGACCGCGATCGCAGGAAGCATGCTTCGAATAAACCCTTACGATCAGCCGGGGGTTGAACTTGGAAAGAAACTTACTTACGCCTTCATGGGGCGCAGGGGTTACGAGGAAATCAGAGATAGATACGAGGAGAAGACCTCCTGGAGGTTTGAACTATGAAAGAAGACTTGCTAAAACTCATAGAAGAATTCGATGTTACCGAACTTTACTTTCTAGAGGAAACCATTCCGACCTATATCATCGTCTCCGCGCAATCAGAGTCGTTGCTGAAGAAAATCGGCGAAATGGAAGAGATTGAAGCCGATATCATAACCCTCACTCCCGATGAGAAAGAGGCCCTTAAGTTTTCACCCAGCGAGATCTCAAAAGTGGTAATAAACGTCATGGAGAAAGGTGAGAGATTGATTTGACGGTGCTGGGCGTAGCCGGTAAGGCTGGTTCTGGCAAATCTACGATTGCTTCGGCGCTCGAAAAGTCCGGTGCGATCCGAGTATCCCTCGACGAAATAGGCCACCAGGCGCTCGATTCAATGAAAGAGGAAATTCGCAGAGAGTTCGGAGAATTTGTAATGACCGGAGATTCGGTGGATAGAAAAAAACTGGGAAATGCTGTCTTCATAAGTCCAGAACTCCTGGAAAGGTTGAACCGTATCGTTCATCCAGTGATTCGTTCTGTGGCACTTGCGAAAATGAGCGACGATGCCAAGCTTTACGTAATCGATGGCGCGCTGCTTCACGAAATTGGTCTTTCGGAATTTTGCGATAAGATCTTGTGGGTGGAATGCTCCCCAGAAGAGACGGTGCGGCGCCTCGCGCTACGTGGAATGACCGAATGCAAAGCCAGATCGATCTTACAGTCCCAGCAACATCTTGACCGCATAAGAGACTCTGCCGACGCTGTTGTTGACACATCTGGAGATGCTGCCACGACTATGCGAAAAGTGGAAGAGGTTCTTTTTGAATGGGGCATAATGCTATAATTACTTCGACGCTTGAAACACTTTGAATAAGGAGGTAAAGAGATGCGCAAAAGTATTCTTCTAGTAGTGATGTTTGCGATTCTCGCAGTCTTCGTAATGGCGAAGACGGAAATCGAGTTCTGGCACGCAATGGGTGGCGCACAGGGAACGACCGTTACAGAGATCGTGAATTCGTTCAACGAAGCCAACCCGGATATCGAAGTCAAGGCTATCTACGTGGGTAACTACAATGCATTGCAGCAAAAACTCCTCGTGAGTGCTGAAAGTAACACCCTTCCGGCCCTCTCTCAGGCTTACGGAAACTGGACAGCCAGATTGATCCCCAGGGGCGTCGTGCAGGAACTGAATACCCTTATCGCCGATCCCGAAGCCGGTCTGACCGACGAAGAATGGGCCGCCATCTGGTCGCCTTTCAAGAGAATGGTGACCTGGGGAAGCACGATCTACGCCGTGCCCTTCAACAAGAGTACATATGTTCTCTACTACAACACCGATCTCTTCGAACAGTACGGCCTTGAAGTCCCAAAAACGATGGAAGACCTGCTCTTCGCGGCCATGATGCTTACCGAGGACAAGAACAAAGACGGGACCATCGACCAGTACGGATTCGGTTTCAGAACGACCATAGACCATTTCATGACCTTCCTCAGGGCCAACAAAGGCGAAGCTGTCGAAATACTCAACGACGGTTCGGTCAAGGTTATAATCAACTCTCCGCAAGCAAAAGAAGCTCTGCAGCTCATGTACGATATGGCACACACCTACGGTGTCGCTCTCTTCCAGGGTGGTTATCTCGACGCTCCGTTCGGGGACGGTCAGATCGCTATGTTCATCGAAACTATAGCGTCAGCCTCTTACGTTGACAGCGGTTCCAGAGGAAAGCACGGCTGGGCGTGGGCACCGGTTCCGATGTGGGAAGTCCAGGCACCACCGTTCGCCGGGACGGATGTAGTAATGTTTGCCGGCATCACTGCCGAACAGAAGGTCGCCGCATGGAAATTCATGAAGTACCTGGTAAGCCCGGAGATCCAGGCTTACTGGTCGGTGAAGACAGGCTACATGCCGGTTACGCAGCTTGCCCTCGATACACCTCAGTGGAAGGCATACGAACAGCAGAATCCGACCGTTGCCGTTCCGATAAGCCAGATCCCCTTCGGTTCTGTCGATCCGAACGTTGCTCTCTGGGATGATGTGAGAAACGTACTCGGAACGATGGTGGGCGACGTCATCAACCAGAAGAGAACGGTTGATGAAGGTATAGCCTGGGCAGAGCAGGAACTGCTAAGAATTATAGCCAATCAATAAAAAGTGTAGTAAAATCTGGGGAGGCAGTCGCCTCCCTTTTTTATTGTTTAATTGACGAGGTATGGGTCAGTGAAAAAGTATTTTCATTCCTTCAATTTCTACGCTTTTTCCTTTTCGGTACTTTTGTATTTACTATCCTCATCCATAAACGTTAAAGGAGCCGAATGGGGGCTTTCATACATAGAGATCGGGCTGATAAACTTTGGTGGGAGTATCTTTTATGTATCGATGGCCAGCACTTTGGGCAGGATAGGAGATAAAATCGGCTTCAAAAAGAGTCTCTCCATCGGAATGATCGCTATGGCCGTTTTTCTGAATCTGGGTTTTTTCTGGAGAGGTGTCATGGATATAACTCTCTTCGCCTTCGGGATGAACCTCTTCTTCGGCTTTTTCTTTCCGTCTCTTGAGGGTTTGATCTCCAAGGGAGAGAGGAGAGAAGGTATAGACCCTTTGACGACGGTGATACGCTTCGTCCTGTCCTGGAGCGCCGGTAATATCGTCGGTATGGCTCTCGGTCCTTATCTAATTCAAAAGATGCCGAAGGTCGTCTTCATGTTTGGAATCCTTCTCTCCCTTATGAGTTCGGTGATGATTTTCAGAAGCAGGAAAAAATGGGGCGAATCGCTCCCCGGACCTTACAGTGAAAAGCTCAAAAAGCCGATGCCGCAAGCCGACCTTCCAAAAATAAAAGAGTATCGAAGATCTTACAGACTGGCCTTCCTCCTAGCAGGGATAATATATACGAGCGGAATGGCGCTCTTTCCAAAGTTGATTTCGGCCTCCGGTCTACCTCTGGAGAACATAGGATTTTTAACGGTTGGTGCGAACGTCGGAGTCTTTCTCTCTTTTATTTTCATGAGTAGATTCAAGTTCTGGATCGGCAATCCCGGTAAGGCCCTGATACTGATGATGGTAATTTTTTCGACAGCCGTGCTGTCATTTTTCATGCCCCAAACGGCTCCAGTGTTCTTCGCCGTGACTTTCCTTTGCGGCACCACTTACGCGGTGCCCTACATTTTCGCGATCTTCTACGGTCTAAACTCACAGGAAAACGATCATGGCAAGCAAGGAGGAGTGCACGAATCCATGGTCGGCATAATCTTCGGTGTCGGCCCGTTGATAGGAGGGTATTTTCTTCAAGTATGGCCCGATTTGAAAAGCGTGGGCGTCATGACGCTCATACTCATCTCGGTGATATTCATCAATCAGATTCGCTTTATAAGAAAAGTCAAAAGGTGACTCTTCAATCGAAAGTATTTCGAATACTTCACTGTTAGTCAGCGACTGACCCTGCCCCAAGTTAACAGGAAAGAGATGAAGAGAAGAAAAAGGGATTG
>NZ_DAOSEH010000011.1:0-49684 GCF_035363035.1 Mesotoga sp.
CATAGAACTGATAGAACAATTATACCTGCAAAAACAATCAAAAACAAAGCGTTTACGGACGGATCAACAGTTATGTTGAGAACTGGGGAGCCACCTTGAACGAATAGAGTTAGCTCTTTGATTCCGGCAAGAGATATCACGAAATAAACACTCACAACGACGATATTGATCAGTGAGATCAACGGTTTCTTAACTACAAAAACGACAGCCGAGAGCAGGAAGAGACCCAGTGCCAGTGCAACGAATTTTGGAACCCTGAAGACTCTCACAACGGCCGGAAGAGCCTCTCTTTCCAAATCGTCGGACACCTCAGCGAGATAGTCGTCCATAACTACGTTCAGCTCGGGTTTGGACTTGAGCGAGGTTTCGACGAATTCAGTGAAGTCTGCCCTCAGTGTTTCTCCCGAATATCTAATTATCCTCTCGGAAGAAGATACGAAACTCTTAAGCAAAGACTCGTAAGTTCTGGCGTTTCTTTCGCTGTCTCTTATGAAACTGTTCAGGTCTTTCGACAATCCACGGAGTTCATCGGCGTAGGCTTGCTGGTTTTCGATAGACATGTACTCTGAAAAAGCCGGTGCGGTTACTCTTAGTCTTCCGTTGCCGTCAACGGTGTATGATAGACCAGCGTTGTTGGAAAATGCGTTCATCTCGTTGGGCACGATGACTCTCAAAACTCTCTTGAAGCTGTTCAATTCGCTGGAGACGACCGAACTTAGATCCCTTATTTCGAGGCTTATCAGAGACTCGGGTGCGAGGAAGAGATCCCTCTTGAGAGTTGAATAATAGATCGAATCGTAGAAACCTTCGAAACTGTCCATCGAGATCTCCGGTACATCGTTGTAAAGCTTCAAAAACGGAAAGATCGCGATCGTCGCCAGTAGTAGAAGCTTTATCACTAGCAGCGACTTTTTTCCGCCCTTCTTGAAAATCGAGAAGACGGCCATTATCAGAATGAAGGCGAAGACCGGTAGCACTATTATCGAGTACAGCGAGAGATCGAAGAGGTTCCTCGTCACGTCGGTCAGGAAAAGCATATAGAATATCTCGAAGGTAATGACGATCCCTAGCCAGTATTTTCTGAGCGCCGGAAGAAGGAAAAAGGCTATCAAAGCTAGAATTATATAACCTACAAATCTTAACCACCAGAGATTTACGCCCTTTTCGCTCACGGAGACGATCTCTCTGGATAACGAATTCCGCAACTGCCCCAGGATGCCGGCCTGAACGGGGATTATCTTTTTCACTTCGTCGCCAATGTCCCTCTCTATTAGACCTACCGGGGTGAACTGTCTGATGGAAAGTACCTGCGAAGCCATCTGTAGCTTCTCGATGGACTTCAGACGCGAATCCAGATTGTTGTTGAGGATCTCAACCACTCTTTCGTAATCTGGATTATCCAGAGGTAAACTCAAATTGAACCCTTTGATAGAAAGCGTTTTAACACTTATTTCGGCCGGATAGTGAGGAACTTCCTCGACCAGCCCGAGCGATCTGTACAACCAGAGCTGGAATAGGTCTCTCGCAGCGTTCATCAGATTGGAATCCATGAGGGGAGCCACATCCAGCGTCGCCTGAACGGCGAATCTCTTCACTTCCTCTTCTACCAGCGATGAAATGTCGTACTCGCGCTTGCCAATAGTATCGATACTCGAATTGAGAAGATTGTAAATCTGATTGCTGGACAGAGAGAGTATCTCTCTTTCGGATTTCTCGTCGGCGTCTGCTTTTAGAGAGTACTGAGCAAAAGTATCGGTCTTTTTCAGCTCGCCCGGAAAGACCGATGGTTCATCTTTGACCAGGCCCAGCGCGTAAGCCATCCATTCTTTGTAGACAGCTTCGGCCATACTCCTGACCTGACTGGTGAAGGAGTTGAATGTCGAAAGGTAGGCGGGCATCTCGTTCAGAGTTCCAACCTGGAAAGCCTTGCCGGAGAAATCCGAGAGCACCCATGCGAGAAAGGCACTGTAGGCTATCCTGTCGTCGTTGCTCGAAAAGTCCTCGGCCGGAAGCGATTCAAGATGCCTTGAAAGAAGATCGGCTATGGTGGTCGCACTTTCCTTCTTCTCGATACTACCGACCGTTTGAAGTTTGTACAACCTGTAAACGGAGAGATAGTTCAGATCCTCTTCCAGCTTTTTTATCTTTTGGAGTTCCGGAGCTTCTCTCTGATAATCGTTCATATAGCTCTTGAATCTATCCAGTACCTCTTCCTGGCTGAAAGAAAAGGAGAGTACAGAAACGGCTAGTAAAAGAACGACCGTGAGAAATCTCTTTGGCACTTCACACCTCCAGCCCCGATCACTTTTTTAGCATGTTCTCTATGGCATTGATAATGACGTTGAGCCCTGTTGTGTTGGCAGCGCCGTCAGGTAAAACTATATCACAAAAATACTTCTGGGGTTCTATGAAACTCTCGAACGACGGAGAGACGAACTTCCTGTACTGAGTGATTATACTCTCGAGTGAACGACCACGCTCCCTGGTATCTCTCTCTATTCTCCTGATCAGCCTCTCATCGGCCGGTGCATCGATGTAAATCGAGAAATCGAACAGTTCTCTCATCTCTTTCCTGAACATCACCAGCAATCCCTCGACCAGCACGAGCGGTCTGGGTTCGAATGTTCTCCATATCCCGTCCTCTCGTCTGTATGTCACCATACTATAGACAGGCACTTTCACAGTACCGTTCTCCTTTATAGTTCTGAGGTGCGACTCGAAGAGCTCGAAGTCAAAGGCTTTGGGCGAATCGAAATTGAACTCCCTTGGATCGGTCCCCGGTTCCAGGTTTTTGTAGTAATCATCCATGGAAAGTACGGCGGCCCGGTCGTTGAAATGGTTGTATATAACGTTCGTGACCGAGGTCTTCCCGGCACCGCTTCCGCCGATTATAGAGACCAGAACCATTACTCCCTCCTCCTCCTGCCAGAGTGAAGACTTATGCTGAAGGCCAGAGATCGGAAGGAAACGGAAATATCTATTTCTTCTACGTTCACACTATCGGGCAGATTCAACCTTACCGGAGCGAAGTTCACTATTCCCTGTACTCCCGCATCAACCAGCGCATCGGCCGTTTCCTGAGCCACCTCGGCCGGTACCGTGATCACTCCCATATTTATCGCTCTCTCTTTCACGACACTCTTCAGGACCGAAATGGGCTCGATCGAGAGATCGTTCGGAATGGGAATCCCAATCTTGTTGGGGTTGTTGTCCAAGAGAGCCCTAATGAAAAAGCCCGACCTGCCCAGTCCCGGATATGTGGCCAGGGCCATTCCTAAATTTCCCATACCTACTATGCACACGTTCCATACCTTTCTCATTCCCAGAATATCGCTGACACTGTCTAGCAACTGCTGGGTGTTGTAGCCGACTCCGCGTCTTCCGAACTCGCCAAAATACGATAGGTCTTTACGAACCTGGCTGGCCTTTATGCCGAGTTGATCGGCGATATCTTTGGACGACACACTCGCCTTACCAGAAAAGAGCATATTTTCAAGACATCTGTGATACACGGCCAGTCTCTTTATGGTTGGTTTCGGAATTTTCTGGTTATCCAATCCGATCAACCCCCTGAAAATCACAGAGATTCCATTTGTGAAAATTATATCACGTGTGGATTCTCTACGGCCCCAGTGTTGGGCTCTCAGATTGTAGTGCTTTCCCATGCTATAATTGCTGTAGTCCTTTACCTGGAGAATGGTGGGAGTTCTATTTTATGGCAAAGAGGGGCAATTTCAATGATCAGATGATAATCATTTTGTTGTTGGTCATTTCGCTTTTTCTTTTTGTCGAATCACTTTTTCTCTATCGTTTCGTAAAAGACAAGATGGCCGTCGAATACGAAATAGAGTTCCAATCGTTATCGGCCGGGTTGAGAATATTGATCGGAGACGAAGGCTACAGATTGGTGGCCGGAGAAAGCCTCATCATAAAGGTTCGTCGCAATGAGAGAGTAGTTGTAAGGCAAGAGACCCTGGGAAGATATACAATTAAAAGTGGTGAAAAGGTGGTCAGCGTGACAATTCCACAAGTGGAAGTGAGTGTAAGATAAATGGGAGATCTCAGAAGAACTGAACTGGTGAATCTGGTTACGTTTATTTTTGGCTCTTATATAGATTACAGACTCCAAGAAGTACAACCTATTCTTGAAAGAAGTTTCGGACCGGTCGATTACATCTCAAAAACTCTCGATTTCGATCGATTCACCTCTTTCTATAACGACGAGATGGGGTACAAGCTCTCGGGAAAATTACTGTCTTTCAAGAGATTGATACATCCACAGCAGCTTTCATTGATAAAACACATCACCAACACCATCGAGATAGACCTGTCGGTTGATGGCAAGAGAAAGGTCAATGTCGATCCCGGTTATGTACATCACGCTCAGTTCGTCCTGGCATCTACCAAGCATTGGGCCAATCGCATCTACATAGGCGACGGAATGTATGCAGAGATTACCCTGGTGTTCATAAACGGTCAATTTACCCCGCTGCCCTATACTTACCCAAATTACAGGGATCGCGAGTACGTGGAAGAACTCATGAAGATTCGTGAGCAGTACTTGCAGAAGAGAAAGGAAAGGTTATGAACCTCGGAGTACTCACTCTGGGCTGTCCCAAGAACCTGGCCGACATGGACAACTTTGCGGGAATCATGAAGAGCCAGGGTCACACGATAGTCGATGAAATCGACGAGACAGATCTGATAATTATAGACACTTGTGGTTTCATCGAAGAGGCGAAGAAAGAGAGCATCGACGAGATATTCAAGGCCATTTCGGCCAGAAAAGGGAAGCCCGGGCTTAAAATCATCGCCGTAGGCTGTCTGGTTCAGAGGTATTTCGACGAAATGAAGTCGGATATTCCAGAGCTCGATGGATTGATAGGTGTCACGAGTCCACTGACTCTGGCCAGACTCATAGAGAGGGGTGAACTCTTTTATTTTCAAGAGCCGGAAGGAGTCTATGGCTACTTCAACCGCCGGGCAACAGGTTACAGCGCCTATGTGAAGATAGGCGACGGCTGTAATAGAAACTGTGCCTTTTGTTCGATACCTCTCTTCAAGGGACTCTCTGTAAGCCGTTCTCTGGAGAGCCTAAAAAGCGAAGCACTTTCCCTTGTGAGGAAAGGTGTCAAGGAAATTGTACTTGTATCTCAGGATAATACCCAGTACGGCAGGGATCTCGACGGCGATCTGGATCTGGGTCGTCTGTTGAGGGAACTCAACGATCTGAACGAAGAATTCTGGATAAGGGTTATGTATCTCCACCCCGACCACGTCGATCTTCCTCTGATCGATACCATGCTCGAGTTACCTAAGGTTGTGGATTACTTTGATATGCCAGTCCAGAGCGGCTCGGACAGAATCTTGAAAGCGATGGGCAGGACCAGGAATAGTTCGGAGCTCGGTTCGATCTTCAATTTTATAAGAGACAAGGCTCCTCACAGCGTATTGAGAACAACTATAATGCTGGGTTTTCCCGGAGAGACGGAAGAGACTTTCAGAGAAACCATGAACTTCGTGAAAAGCGTCGAGTTCGACAGACTTGGAGGATTCGTCTATTCGAGTGAAGAGGGAACAGATTCTTTCAACAAGAGAAGAACGACCACCACCGTCCGCGCGAAGGAGATGCTCGAACTTCTCCTACAGGAACAGGACGGTATATCGGCTGCAAGGTTGAGTCAGTACAGAGGTAAGGTGTTGAAGGTTCTGGTCGAAGAGGCGGGACAGAGCTACAGCATTGGCAGAGCCTTCAACAGTGCCCCGGAAATAGACGGCGTGGTCGTGCTTAAAGGTCACGTCGAAGAGGGACTTTTCACTAACGTTAGAATCACAGATACTTTTGAACACGATATGGAAGGTGTTGTTCTTGATGAACTTGCCTAATCTATTGACCTTGAGCAGGATAGTACTCACCGTTCCGGCCCTCTTTTTTTTGACGGCCGGGAATGGAACGGTTCTATACTTTCTGTCGGCCGTGGTCTTCGTCGTCGCGGCATTGACGGACTTCTTCGACGGAAGAATAGCCCGAAAGCGCGGTCTGGTAACCGATCTGGGAAAGTTTCTCGATCAGCTTTCCGACAAGATACTGGTGACATCGATCTTCCTGGGCTTTTTGACTTTGTCGAAGATTAGCGTCTGGTTTCTCTTCGTGATGATCTTCAGAGATACCATGGTATCGGGAATCAGGATGATGGCCTCCAATCGGGGGAGAGTGATCGCGGCCGATCTTTTCGGCAAGGCCAAGACGGTATCTCAAATGGTCTTCATTGGAATCCTTTATTTGAATGTAATATGGGGTCTTTTTGGTCCACCGCTGATAGTTGTCATAGAGTTGTTGGTTGCGGCACTCACACTCGCGAGCGGCTTCAATTACCTCAGAAAGAATTTGCAGATTTTCAAAGGGGGTAGTTGAGTTGCGCTCATTCATCGCTATAGACACAGGGCAGCAGGTTCAGACGATGGTTGAATCGGTGGTCGAAAAACTCAAGAGAATGGGCTTCAGAGCCTCGTGGGTGCCGGGGGGCAACTCGCACGTCACTATCTCATTCCTGGACAACGTGGAGGTTCAAAGGCTGGAGCTACTGGCTACGATGCTTTCCAAAAGGCTTCGGGGCTTTCCCGCTTTCACTCTCGAGACCGGAAAGCTCGGTTACTTCAAGCATAAAGAACTGCCTAAAGTTGTATGGATCGGTATAGAAAGGAATCAGACACTTTCAAACCTCTACAGAGAAGTCCGATCTGTCCTGGAATCGATGAATTTTCCCGTCGAGGACAATTTCAGGCCTCATCTTACGGTAGGGAGGATGAAGTTCAGCCCGCCCCTTTGGCGTAAGTTTCTCGAAACCATCGAAACAGAGAAGATAGTATTTCAGGTCAACGAAGTGAGCGTGTTCGAGTCTATTCTCTCCAGAGAGGGAGCGAAGTACAGGGAAGTCTTCACGTGCAGTTTTGAAGGAGGACTGATTAAGCATGATTTCGAAGGATAAGAAGAACGCACTTGAAAGAGCAATAAAGGACATCGAAAAGCAGTTCGGAAAAGGTTCGGTTATGTTGATGGGTGAAAGAGAGGATCAGAACATCGAAGTCATCTCCACCGGTTCGCTGGCTCTGGATATCGCCCTCACCGTCGGTGGTTACCCGAGGGGGAGAGTCGTCGAAATTTACGGTGCCGAATCCAGCGGCAAGACAACGATCGCACTTCATGCGATTGCCGAGGTACAGAAGCGCGGCGGCATAGCGGCTTTCATAGATGCCGAACATGCGCTCGATATCAATTACGCAAAGAATCTGGGAGTTGATGTCGATAATCTTCTGGTTTCACAGCCCGATTACGGTGAGCAGGCACTCGATATAGTAGATGGACTCATCAGATCCAACGCCGTAGATCTTATAGTGGTTGACTCCGTGGCGGCCCTCGTACCGCGTACCGAGATAGAAGGAGCCATGGGCGAACTGCAGGTCGGCCTCCAGGCCAGACTTATGTCGCAGGCTCTGAGAAAGATCTCCGGCAATGTGAACAGATCCAAATGCATAGTTGTCTTCATCAACCAGACAAGAATGAAGATCGGTGTCGTTTACGGAAATCCTGAAACCACAACCGGAGGAGTAGCACTGAAGTTCTACTCTTCGGTAAGACTAGAGGTAAGAAAGGGAAGCGCTATCAGAGAAGGAACCAACGTACTTGGAAATGAAACAACCATCAAGGTCGTGAAGAATAAAGTGGCCCCACCGTTCAGAGAAGCCAAAGTCGATATCATCTACGGACAGGGTATTGAGCATGCCAACGAGCTGTTCAACCTGGCCGCCGACGCAAACATAATAGAGAGAAAAGGCGCCTGGTACAACTATATAACCCCCGATAACGCGGAAGTCAGCATCGGACAGGGGAAGGCCAACGGAGTGGAGTATCTTAAAAACAACCCCGAAGTTATGTTCGAAATCGAGAACAGACTCAGGACCACAAACAATCTGCCCCTGCTGGAAAGGCAAAAAGAGGAAAAGGAAGAAGAATGAAGTCCGATCCGGTCGGCGATGCGTTGAGATACCTGAAATTCAGGCTTAGATCGGCCAGAGAAGTTCAGGAATATCTCTCTCGAAGACAATATGAGCAGGATGAAATCGCCGAAACCATGAATAAACTCGAGGAGCAGGGTCTGATAAACGATGAGCGATTTGCGGGCATTTATATAAGCGATGGTCTCAACGTGCACTACAAAGGTCCGTTCAGACTTAAGATGGAACTTTTAGAGCTGGGTGTGGCCGAGGAAACGATAGAGGCGGCCATGAACAGAGAAATGAAAGAATGCGACCTGAAGGAGATAATCAAGAGAGCCATTGGAAACGCGAGGGCAGAGGATGCTGAGAAACTAAAGAGAAAACTCTTCAGAAAAGGTTTCTCGATCGGGAGCATCGACGAAGTATTGAGAGAGATATTGTGAAAGGAGGGAGCTGGTATCCTCGAGTAATTACAGCAAAGGGCCAGCGACGCGTGGATGATTTTAGTAATAGTTGGAATAATGGTCGGTCTGGCAGCCGGATTTGCCCTGGCCTATTATATATTGATTCCTCGGGCCGTCAAAAAAGTAAAAGATGATTTGCAAAATCAGCTTAAAGCGGCTAAACAAGACTCGGAATCGATACTAAAAAGGGCAAACGAAGAGGCCGAACACCTCAAAAAGAAAGCCTTGATCGAGGGCAGAGAAGAATTACATAAACTGAGGGAAGAGCAAGAAAAAGAGTTCAAGAGAGACAGAGAAGAACTCAAACAATGGGAAGAAAGGATCTCGAGAAGAGAGGACAACATCGATAAGAAAGAAGAGACTATCGAAAAGGCGAGACAACAGGTGGAGAACGAAAGAATAGCGGTGGAGACCATGAAAGAAGAGGCTGAAAAGAAGCTATTCCACCTTTCCGAACTCACCATGGAAGAGGCCAGGGATATTGTCCTCAAGAGGGCCGAGGAGATCTACGAGCACGATCTGGCACAGAAACTTAAGCAGCTTAAGGACCAATACGACGAAGAGGGAAGTCGTTACGCAAAATGGGTCATCGTTAATTCTATACAGAGGTATGCGGCCGATTACACCGGTGATGTGACCGTAAGCACTGTGAGCCTGCCGTCCGACGAGATGAAGGGAAGGATAATAGGTAGAGAGGGAAGAAACATAAGGGCCTTCGAGAAACTCACCGGATCGGACCTGGTGATCGACGACACGCCCGAAGTGGTTGTTGTCTCATGCTTCAATCCCCTAAGGAGGGCCATAGCGAAAATGACCCTGGATAAACTGGTTGAAGACGGCAGAATTCATCCGGCCCGCATCGAAGAGATGTACGAAAAATCGAAGAAGGAAATCTACAACGAAATAAAGGAAGCCGGCCAGGAAGCGCTTATGAAGGTCGGGATACCTTCCATGCATCCCGAACTGGTCAAGCTTCTCGGACGGCTGAAGTTCAGAACCAGTTACGGTCAGAACGTCCTGCAACACTCCATAGAGGTCGCACATTTGGCCGCCCTCATGGCTTCAGAGCTGGGGCTCAACGTTGACAAGGTCAAGCGCGGAGCCATACTCCACGATATAGGAAAGGCCGTAGATCATGAAATTGAAGGATCGCACTCGATCATCGGAGGAGAGATAGCCAAGAGATTCGGAGAGAAGACCCAGGTGGTGAACATGATTCAGTACCACCACGGTGAGACCGAAGCCATGACACCCGAGGCCGTTCTAGTGGCGGCGGCTGATGCCGTTTCCGCATCCAGACCCGGTGCCAGGAGAGAATCGCTTGATATGTACATAAAGAGACTGGAAAGTCTGGAAAATATAGCCACGAGCTTCAAACATATCGAAAAGGCTTACGCCATACAGGCTGGCAGGGAGATACGGGTCATCGTCGAGCCGGAGAAGGTCGACGACATACTGGCCGAAAAGCTTGCGATGGACATAGCCAAAAAGATCGAGGAAGAACTGGAATACCCGGGAGTCATAAAGGTAACTGTTATCAGGGAACGCAGGAGCGTTTCCTACGCATCGTGAACTCGTTGACATAGACTGTCGGGTGATATAAAATTGATTCCAGGTGCCAACGTAGCTCAATCGGCAGAGCGGCTCATTCGTAATGAGCAGGTTGGGGGTTCAATTCCCTTCGTTGGCTCCAGATGCGCCCTTAATGGGCGCATTGTTATAGATGGTGGTGTAAAAGATGCATGTACTTGAAGAGGAAACACTCGGTTTCATCGGACGTTGGAGTCTGTTGAAACCCGCCCAGAGGGTTCTTGTAGCCGTTTCTGGCGGAAAAGATTCCATGGCTCTTTTGAACATATTGTGGAACTTGAAGCCCCTCCTTTCGATCGAGCTGGTAGTGGCCAACATGGACCACGGTCTTCGTGAAAAAGGGCCGATGGAAGAAGCCGAGATGATAAGGCAGGTCTGCATCGAAAAGGGAATCGCTTTTTTTCACGAGAGAAGAGATGTGAAGGATTACATGGCGAAGACCCCTGGCCTCTCAGTCGAAGAAGCTGCAAGAAAAGTCAGATACGATTTTCTGAGAGAAGTTAAAAACGCACAATCATGTGACGTCATCGCCGTGGCTCACAACCGCGATGACCTGATCGAAACCATGTTACTTCGAATGGCACGGGGAACGGGATTGAAGGGAGTTGTTGGTCTAAGACCGTCGAATGGTGATATAGTAAGACCATTACTGTTCTGTGATATGCAACGTATCATGGATTATGTTACAATTAACATGGTTACATTTATGGAAGACGAGACAAATCTGGATACCAGCTTTGACAGAAACTCTGTACGTCTCAAGATAGTGCCGGAGTTCAAGAGGCTTAACCCGTCTTTCAACGAAGCGATGTGGCGTTTTTTTGAAAATCTTTACGACGGCTACTCGATAGTCGAAAGAGATGTTAAAGAGGCACTGTCGTCGTTCAAAGCGATAGACGGAATCCTCTTCGTTGAGAGTGTAATTTTGAAAGGTGTTTACAGAGCATTGCTCTTTGAGACTGTGAGAGAGATCGTCTCGAGGATGAGCTCAGACGGTTATCCGCCTTCTAGAGAGAGGGTCGAGGCCTTTTACGATCTTCTTATGAGCGATAGAAACGGCTGGACTGTCGAATTCAGAGAAGACCTCAAAAGCTCCAGGCTGGGAGATTACGTGTTCTTTTACAAGAAGGGTCTGGTTTTTGAAACTCTTGAGGCGGTAGAGGTGTTTTCTTTGCCCTTTGAATTCTCTCATGGAGTCTGGAGGTTGAGAATCAGAGAAGGGGGAAAGCCTTTTGACAGGCTGGATGGGCGGTTTTTAAGCGTGTGCGGTATCGGAAGAATGGCCCTTCCATTGAAACTAAGGCCGGTCGATAAAAAAGATTCTATCGTTCCTTTCGGGATGAGCCGTACCAGGAGAGTTGAACGAATAGTCGCGGAGAAAGGTATGAAGGGTTTTTGGAGCAAATTGATGGTTTTGGAAAATGCAAAAGGCGAGATTCTCTGGGTTCCCGGTGTTGTTACCAGTGAACTTTGCAGAGCAGACCCTTCATATACCGAATTAGCAGTTTTTAGCCTTGAAAGGAGGTAATTCAGTGGAACAAAGGCCCAGGCTCGGGATGATCCTTTTTTATGTTGTTTTGGGCATATTCTTGCTTGTTGCTCTTCGGGGTCTGTACCCGTCAGAGACCAGCGTTGAAGTCCCCTATACCAAGTTTCTGGATGATTTCAATAACATAATAGATATAGTTATCTATGACAATGGAAAAGTTGTGTACGTTACAGGGGACAACCCCAGACGTTCTCTCGAAACCTACTTCCCCTCTCAAACATTGATCACTCAAACCTTCCAGGATCAGATAGATCAGCTCGCCGGAAGGGGTGTGAACATAACTTTCGAAAGGGGAGGCGATTCGCTCTTCTGGGTGAATCTTCTGGGAACTATAATCCCTCTGGCAATAATAGTCTTCATATGGTTCTTCGCCATGAGGTCGCTTTCTGGGAGAAACTCTCAGGCCTTCACTTTCACAAAGAGCCCGGCCAAGAAGTACACTAGCAGCGATAAGAGGGTGACCTTCAAGGATGTTGCCGGTGTTGACGAAGCTCAGCAGGAACTGGCCGATGTGGTTAGCTTCCTGAAAGATCCCGGTATATTTACGGACACGGGTGCCAGAATGCCCAAAGGAATCCTTCTGGTCGGACCTCCCGGAACGGGAAAGACTCTTCTGGCAAGATCGGTCGCCGGAGAAGCCGGGGTTCCTTTCTTCTTCATAAGTGGCTCGGATTTCGTAGAGCTTTTCGTCGGTGTCGGTGCAGCCAGAGTCAGGGATCTCTTCGCGCAGGCAAAGGTATCTGCTCCGGCCATCGTTTTTATAGACGAAATCGATGCCGTGGGCAGGCACAGGGGGGCCGGCCTGGGAGGCGGTCACGATGAACGTGAACAGACTCTCAACCAGATACTGGTAGAAATGGACGGCTTCGACGCCAAGACCGGAGTAATAGTGATCGCCGCTACGAACAGACCGGATATCCTCGATAAAGCTCTTTTAAGACCGGGAAGATTCGATAAAAAAATCTCCGTCGATCCACCAGATCTCAATGGCAGAGCGGCTATTCTGAAGATACACATGCGCGGTAAACCGATCGACCCCGATGTAGATGTGCAGCTTCTGGCAAGAAGAACCCCCGGCTTCGTTGGTGCCGATCTGGAAAACCTGATAAACGAAGCGGCCATTCTCTCTGCCAGAAAGAAGAAAAAGATGATCGGCATGTTCGAGCTGGAAGAGGCTATCGACAGAGTCCTGGCCGGCCCGGCGAAAAAATCCAGGATAATCAGCGATAAGGAGAAGAAAATCCTCGCCTACCATGAACTGGGACACGCGGTGGTAGGCCTTGTTTTGCCGAACGCCTTCCCCGTTCACAAAGTAACGATCATACCACGCGGCACTTCGACATTGGGCTTCACCGAGAGCCTTCCGCTAGAGGATCGCTACCTGATAACCAAATCTGAGCTTCTGGACAACATGGCCCAGGCTCTCGGTGGAAGGGCCGCCGAAGACCTGGTCTTCGGTGAAATAACCACAGGAGCTTCCAGCGATCTCGAAAGGGCAAGCGCCATGGCCAGGAGCATGGTGACGCAGTTCGGCATGAGCGAGAGACTGGGACCGATAGCCTGGGGCAAGGAAGAAGAAGAGGTATTCCTCGGCAGAGAACTGACAAGGATGAAGAACTACTCCGAGGAGATAGCGAGCGAAATCGATTCCGAAGTGAAGAAGATAGTCCTCACCAGTTACGAAAAGGCCAAGAGGGTACTTTCTGATCAGAGGAAAAAACTCGATGAAGCGGCCGAGTTCCTTCTTCAGAAAGAGACTATTTCGGGAAAAGAACTGGCCGAAATTCTCGGCCTCGACCGCGGCAACTTCTACAAAGACGATTTTGAAGAGGCAAATGTAAATGTCGCCCCCGGTCCAAGAACCGAAGGTGGAAAAATCATGGGAAAGCCGGAGCTGGGAAATGCGTGATCTTGAGAAATTGAGAGCTCTCACGGGAAGGATGTACACCTTTTCTCTCACTCCCGATGATGTTTCGTTGCGCTGGTCGGAAAACTACGATGGCGAAATACTTGGACTGCTCTCTACGAGTGGACTTTTGAAGATAGTCCACGGATGTGGCTATTCTCTCATCAGCGAATTTGAAGTCGATGGTCTGGTGAGTGTAGTGTGCGAGACTTCTCTCAGACATCTGTCGCCAGCTAAGATCTTCGAAGAGATAACTGTGAATATAGATCTAACGGTTTTAGACGGTGTAAACATCAAATTTTCAGGCACGGTCTTTCAAAACGAAGTTTTAAGAGCTTCTTTTGAGTTCGTAAGGAGATTCGTATCTCTCGATTTTCTCAGGAGAAGCGTTAGTGCGTAAACCCAGGGATACGAGAAGCTGGAACGAATACTCGCTGGTGTCGGCTTTTAGATCGAAAGAACGTTTCATAGAAGAGATAGACTTCACCGGTGATGTGCTTGTAGCCCTTATATATCCTAACGATTACAGAGTAGCGAGTTCAAGTTTATCGACGCACGTACTCTTGAAAAGGTTTAACTCGCTGCCTAACGTGAGGGCTGAGCGTTTTTATTACGTTCCAGAATCGAAGAGGTTTTACTCTCTGGACAGTTTAACGCCATTGGACGAGTTCAGGATCTGGGCCTTTTCAGTGCATTTCGAACTCGATATACTAAACGTCTTTGACATCTTGAATAGCTACGGAATACCCCTTAAAAGAGGGGAAAGATTACCTTCCCATCCTGTGATAGTTATGGGCGGGGCAATGACGTATTTCAACGATTCTCTAGTTTCCAGAGTAGCCGACGTGGTCAACAGGGGTGATCTAAGTCGGAACTTTCTAGAAAGATTGGCCGCCCTTAGGCCGTCCATGAACAGAGAGGAAACCGTATCTGTGATGACTTTGGAACCGGAGGCTCCAGAGGTTTTTTACGACGATGAGCTGGGACAGAGCTTGTTTATCACCCCGGAATCGGTTTTCAAAGATCGTTTTCTTATAGAGATCGGTAGAGGCTGCAAAAGAAAATGTAGATTCTGTGTTTCGGGTTATCGCTTTGGTAATGCCAGATTCAGAGATCCAGACGAACTTCTGGATATAATGGATCGCCAGGCTCATATCACGAAAAGATTCGGACTCGTCGCGGCCACGGTAACCGATTATCCATTCATTGACCGTGTACTGGAACGTGCGATCGAACTAGATTACGATCTGTCGGTCTCTTCGTTGAGGCTGGACGCTCTGTCGGAAAACCTTCTGGAAGTTTTGAAGAAAGGTAATCAGAAGATTTTCACCATAGCACCCGAAGGAGGAAGTCAGAGAATCAGAAACCTCTTCGGGAAAGGTATAAACGATAGAGACATAGATACAGCCCTGGAAATGGGCATTAAAAAAGGATTCAAAAATATCAAACTCTATTTCATATACGGGGCTTTCTTCGAAGACGAGTCCGACAGGAGTGGAATAGTGGATATTGTGAAATCGGCCGTAAGTATGGGTTATTCGCAGGTGGTATTGAGTTTGAATCCGCTCGTACCAAAACCGGGCACCCCTTTCGAAGGAATGCCGATGGAGAGCTTACAGTTGCTTAAGAAGATTGAAAGGGATCTAAAAAGCAGGTTAAGAATGCCCGGCGTGAAATCAGATTTTGAAAGCCTTAAGGAATCATCTCTGCAGTACGCACTGGGAAACATCGATGAGGCAGGTTCTGAGAATTTCCTGGAATATCTGAAAGAGGAGAGAAATGCTACCCCTTTCCTCCAGAGATATGTAGAAGAACTGAATTTGAGACGGAAGGAGTGGAAAATGCATGGCAAAGAAGAGTATTCTTGTTATTGATGATGAACCCTCGATTGTGGAACTTCTGACCTTTAACCTGAAGAAGGAAGGTTACGACGTTCTGAAAGCCTACGACGCTGAAGAAGCCTTGAAGATTGCAGAGGACAACGAAACGGACATGTTCATAGTCGATATAATGCTTCCCGGAATGGACGGCTTCGAACTGGTGAGAAATTTGAGAGCTACGGAAAAGTTCAGGCAGACTCCGGTGATCTTCCTCAGCGCGAAGAGCGAAGAGTTCGACAAAGTCCTCGGACTGGAACTTGGTGCCGACGATTACATCACAAAGCCATTCAGCGTCAGAGAGGTTCTGGCTAGAATCAGAGCGGTTTTTAGAAGAATTCAGCAGAGTGCCCAGGCCAAGGAGGAAAGACCCAAGAAGATAATCGCCAGAGAACTCGAGATCGATACCGAGAAGTACGAAGTAAGAGTGAGAAACAGGATGGTAAGCCTTACTCCGCTTGAGTTCGAACTTTTGAGATTTTTGGCCGAGAACGAAGGAAAGGTCTTTAGCCGGGACGTTCTCCTCGACAAACTGTGGGGCTATGACTACTACGGCGATACCAGAACGGTTGATGTACACATAAGAAGGCTCAGAACCAAGATAGAAGAAGATGCTTCGAATCCAAAGTACATAATAACCGTGAGAGGAAAAGGTTACAAGTTCAGAGACCCGGGAAAGGAAGACTGATTCATTGCTCCTTCTCTGTCTACTTTTTACAATTGTAGCTGTTTCTCTCTTTATACTTTTTTTTGTCGAGAAGCAGAAGAACGAACGAGCTGAAGCTGCTAAAAGGCGCTTTGCGGACATGGTGGATGTTCCACAAAGCGCCGAGTTCATTTTAATATACAAAAGAGTTCAACAACTGCTCGCCCAGAGCCGGGAGGCTTACAACCGGCTCAGCGCGAGACAGGAGAATTTGATGACCATCCTGGATAACCTCGGCGAAGCGCTCTTAATAACTTCCGACGACGGGAGGATCGAATATGTGAACAAATCGGCCAGAGATCTCTCCAGCAAAGAACTCCTGGGAAGGAAGATAAGCGAAGGCATAGACAACTATTATATTGGAGATCTGCTCGACGAGGTTATCAGGACTGGCGAAAACCAGGAATCGGAAATAAATATGTACTACCCCAAGAGAGCGATAAAGGAATGCAAGATCATCCGCGTTGCTCTGAAGGAACAGGTGAAGCACTTAATATTGCTGAGAGATATAACCAAAGAGAAAGAACTGGAAGCGATGAGAAGAGACTTTGTGGCCAACGTCTCGCACGAGTTGAGAACGCCGCTTACTTCAATACACGGATACTCCGAGACGCTGGCCGAAGACGATCTCGAGGACAGAGAAACCGTTTACAGATTTCTGAAGATAATCGAGAACGAATCGGCGAGAATGACGAGATTGATAAACGATCTTCTCGATCTGGAAAAACTTGAATCGGGTGATGCGGCCTTCAATTTCGAAGAAGTCGAACTGGTAGAGGTGGCCAATTACGTTCTCAGAATAGTGAAACCGCTTGCCGATGAAAGAGAAGTGCAGCTGAACACCGATCTGGAAGAGGGCATCTTCATAGATGGAGATTTCGACAGACTTGTTCAGTTACTTCTGAACCTGGTGGACAACGCAGTCAAATACACCGCTGCCAAAGAGCACGGCTCGAAAGAAGTCTGGCTGAGAATTTATGCGCAAAACAATTTCGCCCTGATCGAAGTAGAAGACAGCGGTGTCGGGATCCCCGAAGAATCGCTAAAACATATTTTCGAAAGGTTCTACAGAGTCGACAAGGCTCGATCAAGGAAGATGGGTGGAACCGGTCTCGGGCTGGCCATAACTCGCTTCATAGTAGAAAAACACAGAGGTAGCATCCACCTGGAGAGCGAGTATGGAACGGGTACGATTTTCAAGGTAAAACTGCCGTTGAAGAAGGTGTTTGAATGAGAATATACGATATCATCCTGAAAAAGCGCAACGGACTGGAAAACACCCGGTCCGAAATAGAAGAACTGGTAATGGGCTATGTGAAAGGTGCGGTGCCCGACTACCAGATGACAGCCTGGTTAATGGCCGTTTACTTCAATCATCTCTCCCCGGGTGAAAGATCCTACCTGACCCATATAATGCTGAACTCCGGAGAGAGAATAGATCTGTCATCAATCGAGGGGATCAAGGTAGATAAACACTCAACCGGTGGCGTCGGCGACAAGGTTACCCTCGTCGTGGGGCCTGTGGTGGCCTCCTGCGGGCTGGTCTTCGCAAAGCTCTCCGGCAGAGGTCTGGGCCACACCGGGGGTACGATCGATAAACTCGAGTCGATCCCGGGCTTCACAACTTCGCTGGATGCAGATAGATTCAAGAGACAGGCCTCCAGAATCGGAATAGCCATCGCCGGTCAGACTGCCGAAGTCGCGCCTGCCGATAAGAAGATATACGCTCTCAGAGATGTCACGGCAACGGTCGAAGAGATCTCGCTCATAGCCTCGAGCATAATGAGTAAAAAACTTGCCATCGATTCCGATGGAATACTTCTCGACGTCAAGACCGGCAGAGGCGCCTTCATGAAGAACTTCGAAGATGCAAGGGAGCTAGCGCTGGCCATGATCGACATCGGCGAAAGAGGAGGCAAAAAAGTAGGCGCGGTCATAAGCGACATGGACCAGCCACTCGGAAGGATGGTGGGCAATTCTCTGGAGGTCATCGAGGCTATAGAGACGCTGAAGGGCAACGGTCCGGCAGATTTTGAACTGCTGTGCCAGGTGATCTCCGAAAGAATGTTGATAATAGGAGGAAGAGCCGACGAACAGAGCGCGCCCGGTATAGTTAAGGACGCGATCGACTCGGGAAAAGCCCTGGCCAAATTCGACGGGTTCGTGGCTGCTCAAGGAGGTCCGACAGACTTCTCCACCAACTACCGGAAATATCTTTCCCCAGCCGGTATTATCGAAGAGGTGAAGGCCGAATGCGATGGCTTCGTCTCCGGAATCGATGCAGAAGGTGTCGGGCTTGTCTGCATGAGGCTTGGAGCGGGCAGAAAGACTAAAGAGGATGTGATAGATCCGGTCGTAGGGGTGGAATTAGTGAAGAAGATCGGCGACAGAGTAGCCAGAGGTGAAACGCTGGCCATAATACACGGGAACAGTCGGGAACTGGTAGAGTTGGAGAAGAAGGCCCTTACCGAGACCTTTTCTTTTTCCTCTGGCGAGGTAGTGCCTCCTCCGACCGTGCACGAGGTTCTCTGAGGCGCCAATGAGACGTATATTTCTTCTCCTTTTCATTGTTGCTTGTCTCACCGCCCTTTCGAAAAACCTCGTTTATCTCGACGAAAGAGGACAGATGATGACCTACGACGATGTCGTCATCTCGACTCCTTCCGGCGAATTTGTGAGCATCGAAATCATCGACAAAATACTGAAAGGTGTTGTGATTTCCCAGTCTCTCCGACAGGAGGAGACGATAATGATCCTGCCCTCCGGGGCGATAGTATCGTTTTCACACAAAACTTCCAGGGCCACAGTAGAGTTCGGGAACGAATTCGATAACGCTCTTCTGATAAGGGATGGTGTTGCATACATCAATTCCGAACTGCTCTCGGTTATAACCAGGGCATCCATTTTCAGCGAAACAGACTCGCTGGTGCTCTATTCGCAGCCTCTGAGAATCAAGAAGATCGATAACCAGGCCGACAGCATCAGAATCACGCTGGACCGGAAGGTCCTTCCTGACTTCATAACATACTGGTGGACCGGGAGCGGCTCGCTGGCGATAACCCTTCGCCCAGCTATGGTCGACCCGCTGCTGGACTACGATGAAGTTTCGATATCATCTGGAAGAGACTTCGTTCGCCTGGTCTTCGAGAAGCCCTGGGGCGACATCGAGTACGAGATCGATGGGCTGTCCGTGATTTTCCGAAACAAGAGCGGACTGGGCAGGACGGTCCAGATAGAAACCGCATCCAGCTACTCTCTGAGTCTTTACGAGTCGTACGTCGATGGCCGCAGGTTCAGCATGTCTTATCTCGAAATGAATCCCGAGAAATTCGTTTTCTCCGTCGAGCTCGCCTCCAACGGGATAGCCGGGCTCGAAAAGGCTTCCGATATACTCAATCGAAGGAAGTCCGAAATCATGATCAACGGCGGATACTTCGATCAGAACCAGAACCTGCCCATTGGATTGCTAATAAGAAACGGAGAGGTACTGGGGCTGCCTTCGCTGGGCAGGCCGGCGCTGTACGTAACCGACAAGGGTAGAGTTTACGTCTCCAGGATGGACATAATCTACCTGGCCGAAATCGGCGGAAGAACCGTACAGATAACCGGCGTCAACTCTCCGTACAGAGGAGAGGTCGTTCTCTACACTGACGAGTATAGAAATACCCTCCCTGAATTCGACGATTTCCAATACTTGGTGATCGAGAACTCCGGAAGAGTCGTCTCGAAAGGTTACGTCTCCTTCGTAAAGCAGGGCACTAACGTTCTCGTCCTATCGCCGTCGGCGGTCCAGAAGTCGGGAAACATTTCCGTCGGCAATACCGTCAAATTCAAACTTATCAACTCCTATGGAGAAAACCTGGTCTCTGCGGTTGAAGGCGGTCCGATGATAATCCACGACGGCGTTCCGGTAAGCGATTACGAACGAAACTATTACTCCTCATCCTTGATAGACGTTCGCGCCCCAAGAACTCTGGTGGGCATCAAGAAGACTGGCGAGATAGTTTTCATAGTCATCGACGGTTACCAGCAGAGCAGCTATGGTCTATCCATGAAAGAAATGATAGAATTTTTCAAGGACAAAGGTTTCGATTCCCTGATGTGTCTGGATGGCGGTAAGTCCTCCATAATGATGGTTGAAGGTAAAGTTGTTAACACTCCTTCTTCTGGAATACCTTCCCTTCCAGTAGTTATAATGGGTACACGTAAATAGACAGATTTGGAGGTGGTCAGATTATGAACAAGATTCCGGTCGATGCCAAAAGAGATATCGCGCTCATTGGACACCACGGCTCCGGAAAAACTCAGCTGGTGGATGCGATGCTGTTCAATGCCAAGCTTATCGATAGAACCGGCATCCTGGCAACTGATACTGAAGAGGTAGAAAAGGAGAAGAAGGCCAGCTTCTCTATGGGAGTAACGAGTTTCGCTCACGGAGATAACAGAATATACGTGCTCGATACCCCTGGTATGGCCGACTTTATGGCCGAAACCGTTAACGGGATCTATGCCTGTGAAAATGTGGTTGCGGTCATAAATTCAACGGCGGGAATGGAAATACAGACCGAGAGGTTCGGTGCGATAGCCGGGGAACAGGGTAAGGGGATTATCGCCTTCTTCAACATGCTAGACAAAGAGAGGTCTTCCTATCAGGACGCTCTGGCCGACCTCGCCGACACCTTCGAGAGAACACCGGTACTGGTTCAGCTTCAGATTGGTAGTGAAGGAAACTTCAAGGGACTTGTCGATCTCATCGCCATGAAGGCCTACATCTACGAAGGCAACAGCGGGACCTTCAGTGAATCGGCTATCCCGGCCGACCTGGCCCAGGCGGCCGAAGAGGCCAGGACGAAGATGATCGAAGATATAGTGCAGAACGACGAAGAACTCATGATGAAGTACCTTGAAGGTGAGGAACTCTCCGGCGACGAGATAGTTGGTGCGTTGAAAAAGGCCTACCTGGCAAACGAAGTAGTTCCGGTCCTTCTCGGCTCGGCCCTCAAGAACATTGGAGTCCACCAGTTGATCGATTTCGTTGTAAGCGTCGGCAAAAAGACTTCCGAAAGTTCTCCAAGGAGCGCTACGCTTCTTTCGGATGATAAAATCGAGGTCAACCCGACCGAAGAAGAGCCACTGGTAGCCTATATTTTCAAGTCCGTCGTCGATCCTTTCGTTGGAAAGCTCACCTATATGAAGCTTCTGTCGGGAAGTCTAAAACAGGGTGACACTTTCGTCGTAGTAGATCAGGATTCCCAGGAAAAGGCCGGTCATGTGATACTGCCCGAAGGTCTAAAAGAAATCGAGGTCGATGAAGCGACGGTCGGCGATGTCGTAAAGCTCAGCAAATTGAAGAAAAGCGCTGTCGGAAACACGGCGACGCATAAAGATAGACAGATGAAACTCGATCTCCCCGTACTGCCCGAACCCATGATATCGAAATCTATCCAGCCGAAATCCAAGGGAGACATAGACAAGATAAGCGGAGGTCTGGCGAGACTGGCCGAGTCCGATCCGACTTTCAAGTGGGAAAACGACCCGGAAACCAACGAAACGGTCATCAGCGGTCTTGGCTCGGTTCACCTCGACATTATGATAGAGAGGCTCAAGAAACTCTTCTCGGTCGATGTTGAAGTGGGCAAGCCGAAGATAGCCTACAGAGAAACGGTCAGAAAGACCGTCGAAACGGAGTACAAACACAAAAAACAGACCGGTGGCCACGGCCAGTACGGTCACGTTCAGATAAGGATAGAGCCCAACGAGCGCGGCGGCGGCTTCGAATTTATCGACAAGATCGTCGGAGGCGTTGTGCCCAAGAACTACATACCGGCCGTCGAAAAGGGAGTAGTCGAAGCCATGAAGAAGGGCATTGTAGCCTTCTATCCGGTCGTGGACACGAAAGTCACGCTCTTCTACGGATCGTACCACGACGTTGATTCTTCCGATATGTCGTTCCAGATAGCTGCAAGACAGGCCTTCAAGAACGGTATGACCGATGCCAACCCTGTCATTCTCGAGCCCATAATGGATATTGAAGTCTTCGTTCCCGACGAAGCAACCGGCGATATAATGGGTGAAATCACCTCGAGAAGGGGTCGCCCCATGGGAATGGAACCCCAGGGAAAAGGTACTTCCAAAGTCGTCGCCCAGGCTCCTCTGGCTGAGATGCTCGATTTCGCCAACAAGCTGAGCTCAATAACCAGCGGCAGGGGCTACTTCACCATGAAATTCAACGGTTATCAGGAAACCCCGCCCGACGTTCAGCAGAAAATAGTGGTCGAACGCCAGCGCGAACTTGAAGAGCAGAAATAATCCAGAAAATTCTACGGGGAGCCCTGGAATCGGGGCTCCTTTTTTATGAACGTGGCTTTGGCCTTATCCGTCATAAAGGCAGCGATATCTTTCTTTTCGGGAGGCCGTGTGATGCATTTCGGTTATATGACTTACCTTGTAAAGCTCGAGGGTATAAATTCCTTGAAGGAGAAACGCGGTGTTATCAGACCTGTTTTCAACGACCTCAAGAAAAACTTCAACGCCTCCATTGTCGAAACGGGACGTCACGATTCCAGGGAAGAGTTTGAAGTGACGATAGGGATAGTCGCCAACACAAGGGGAGAACTAGATTCTCTCTTCAACTCTGTCTATGAGAGAATCCTCTGGAACGGCTTCGAAGTCATAGGGGAAAGTGGCGAGTCCTGGTGATGGCGGTTAGTTCAAAGTTTATGGACGGAGTCAATGGATGCGGGTTTCTTCAGAAAGGCGGTAAGAATAATGGGGTCTAATTCCCATGTAGCCAAAGATCTCGTCAAAAAGGCGGGAGCTCTCTGCACCGTATCCAGGTTCGAGCACATCATGGGCGTCGAGAGACTCGCGGTGGAACTGAGCAGACTACACGGCGAGGATGAAGAAAAGGCCTCGCTGGCCGCTCTGGGACACGATATTTTCAGAGACCTTCCCGGAGGCGAGCTGTTGAGACTGGCCAACGTTTACGGCCTCGAACCGTGTATTCTTGAAATTAAGCAACCCGTACTACTCCACGGAAAAGTGGCGGCTTCTCATATCAGGAACGAGTACGGGATCGACGGCGATATCTTCGAATCGATATACTGGCATGTAAGCGGCTATCACTCCCTTCCGCGGCTGGCGAAGATATTGATGATCGCCGATATGGGCGAAGAGACTAGGCAGTTCACCCAGGCGGCCAGGGTCAGAGAGCAGGCGAAAAGTGATCTGGAAAAATCTTTTCTCAACGTGATAAGATTGAAGATACAATGGTCACTGAACTCGGAGAAGTGTCTACTTCCCGAAACTGTATTGGCATGGAATTACTGTATTGGAGGTGCCGATTATGTCTCTGATTAAGCCGAAGAGACGTCGTGGTCCGAGGATGCTGTGGTTGATCCTGGTGCCCATATTTATCGTGGTGGCGCTGGGCCTCTATGTATATCTGACAATGAACGGTGTCAATAACAGCAACGAAGTCAAGGCCAGATACGTGGATTATCTCTTTTACCTGGAAGAGCCGGGCGGCGGTTCTTATTACTACCTGCTGACCTCAAACGACGGCAGGAGCTCGCTGGTCACCTTCCCTGTCTATTCGACGATCGAAAACTCCAAAGAGGTCCTCGATCCGCAGCTGGAAGCCTCAGCCATAAAGCTCATCCAGAGCTGGCTAAACACGAGTGGCGATTATTCATATTTCGTGCGCCTCTCTGACACGCTCCTGGCCAACCTTTCCGAATCTCTAGGGATCAAAGCTTCCAACGCCGTTCAGTTGATCGACGGAATGGCCGTGAGGGGTTTCAAGCTGCTCGATTACTGGAAGCTTGGAGGTTTCTCAAAAGTGATAAAAGAATTCAACCCCTCCACGACAATCACCCCGAAGGGAATGGCCGTTCTCCTGAAAAGGCTGAGCACCTCTTCGAGGATCGCGTACCAGGTGGAGACGCTCACCCAGTATCCGCTGAAGATAAAAGTCGGTGTCACCGGCGAGTCGGTGAATAGACTGTACATAAAGACCGATTCTATAGAAAGTGTGAAAAAGGCACTGGCAAGGTGATGAGGAGAGTTCAGTACCTTCTCTTCTTGCTCTGTGTGGTTCTAATGGCTCTTTTCTTCTCCCTGCTGGTCTTACTCTTCAGAGGGTCCTATTCCTCCATCATAAATCTGACGACCCCGGGAGAGAGTTTCCTCATAGTCGGTATAGACACCGGTGGAAAGGCAAACAACTCCATCGGTGGCCGGACCGATTACATAGCTCTCTTCTATCTCGACGATGCCGGTACTTTCAACATCAAGAGCATACCGCGCGATACCGTCATAACTCACAACGGTGCGACAAGGAAGATAAACTCTCTCTACAACTCTTTCGGTATGAACGCACTGATCTCACAGGTGGAAACTCTCACTAAAAGGAAGATATCCGGTTTCGTGATAGTAGACTTCAACACGGTCAACGATCTGACGGATTTCACCGGCCCTATCCGGGTAGATGTGCTCTCCCCCATGCACCACGACGACTACCAGCAGGATCTGCACATCCACTTCGAAACCGGCGTTCATTACCTTGAAGGGGAAGATCTTTTGAAATACCTCCGCTTCAGAAGCAGCGATACAGGTGATCTGGGGAGGATCGAAAGACAGAAGTACATCATAAATCAGCTGGTCTCCCAGCTCATACAGGCGGGACCGAAGAAGATTCTGGAGTTGATCGATTACGTCATGAGCAAGACCGAGATCAACGTAGACAAGAAGACGCTTCTGGGAGTTGCTTACAGCTTTCTCAGGGGCAGCAGATCCATCACCTTCTCCCAGATAGATTACTACCTGGACAGGGACGGACAGATAATCCCGAGAGAGCCAGCGGCCACAACGGTCCAGACACCGGTCACGCCTACCGTTAGCTCGCCTACGATACTGGTGATAAACAATATACCCGATTATCAAACCAGGCTGGGCGATTTCGTCGAGACGGTGAAGAGCCAGTGGCTGAAACAGGCCAGTATAAAGGTCGAAGCCACCGGCATAGTCCCGGAGATACCAGGTATCGAGAAGCGTGAAACATACTTATTCATAAACTCAAGAGCCTCAGAAGTTAGGGACGCCTTCTCTTTGGCTCATCTATACCACAACCCCGTGGTGATTACTACATACAACTTCGCCAATATAGAAAAGTACTACGCTCTACTCGATTCGCTTTCGAAAGAGAGATTCTATCCGGTTACTTACGACGCCCTGGTGCTGCTGGGTGTCGGAGGAAGATGAAGGAGGACTATGAGAAGCATTTTCAGAGATTTCACCTACGATTACTTCAGCATACTGGCTTACCCTAAAGAGAAATGGCATGACTTCTGGCTCATCTACAGGGAAAAGCATCCAAGGGTTCTCGAAGAGTATATGCACAAAAACAACCTCGACGACTCATCGCTTAGCAGGGAGCTGGAAAGACTTGACAGGAGAGAGATAGACAGGCTTTCACAGTACTGGCAGGAAGCCGGTCCCCATGAAAAATCACGTGTCCTCAAAGAACTCGGAACCATGTCGGCCGATCTCCACCTTGAAAGAGAGGACTTCGTCATCCACATACTCGGTGGCCTTGGAAAGCAGGAACATCTCATTGTGCCGACTTCGAAAGGCAATGTCGTGATGATCGACCTGTTGCACTGCTGGAAAAACGGAAGTATAAACGACTTTCTCGCCGTCGTCAATAGAGCTCTGGAAGACTTTCTCGACTACTCGCGGATACACGTCAGAAACACGATGAACCCCCAGCAGAGAGAGGAACGGTACACCATCCTTCACGAAAGACTGATTAAAGAACTCGACGGTCTGTCTTTCGAACATAGAATGAAAAGAACGGTGGCTTTTCTAGATAAATACATCGAACATTACAATTGGACAGGCTTCTACCTGAGTGACGGTGAAAATTACCTGGTGCTCGGCCCGTACGTGGGGGAACCGACAGAGCACACCAGGATCCCTTTTGGAAGAGGCATTTGCGGCCAGGCGGCAGAAACCCGAAACGTCTTTCTCGTCCCGGACGTTACGAAGGAGAGCAACTACCTCTCGTGCAGTCCGAAAACGAAATCGGAAATTGTACTCCCTTTGATAAAGGAAGAGAGAGTAATAGGTGAACTGGATATTGACAGTCATTTTCAAAATAGTTTCTTAGATTCCGACAGAGAGTTTCTGGAAAAAATCTGCCAGTTCCTGATTGGCAGCTGAAAGTGGCTGACAAATTGCTATTCAGTATTGTAACTTTTTTAAACTAAAACTGACATTTTATCTTTGGCATTCTTTCATACTAATGGTGCTACAATAACTTGATCATTTTATGGGAGGGATGCCGTAGTGCACATAACGCCTGAGGTAAGAAAGGCCGCAATGGAAATAAAGACACCGTTCTTGATAATGGATATGGACTACGTTAGAAACAATTACTTCGACATAGTAAACCATGTAAGAAATGTCCAGGTGTTTTACGCGGTTAAGGCGAATTCACATCCAAGGATCATCGAAACCCTTCGGGATCTTGGCAGCAACTTCGATGTAGCATCACGTGGAGAGATCGAGAAGCTCCTTTCCCTTGGAGTAACTCCGGAGAGAATGAGTTTTGGCAACACGATAAAAAAAGTGGAAGATATAGCCTTCGCTTATTCGGTGGGTATTGATTACTACGCGGTCGATTCCGAAATGGAAGTCGAGAAGATCGCCGCCCACGCCCCCGGGAGCAAGGTTTATGGAAGAATAGCAACCAGCGGCGGTGACTGCGATTGGCCGCTTTCAAGGAAGTTTGGAACGGATGTCAACCATGTTATCTCTATCCTCGAATACGCCGATCAACTCGGGCTCGATGCGTACGGCGTCAGCTTTCACGTAGGTTCCCAGAACTACAACGTCAACAGCTGGGACGACGCCATAAAGGATGCCGCGCAGGTCTTCAAGGCCCTCAGAGCGAAGGGTATAAACCTCAGGATGCTGAACCTCGGAGGCGGAATGCCCGTCAAGCACATTCGGGAGATCAAATCCGTAAAGGCCTACGGTGACGTTATAAACAAGGCCCTGAAGAAATACATGTCCTTCGTTACCGATCTGGATCTCTTTATCGAACCGGGAAGGTCGATGGTGGGTAATTCGGCCATTCTGGTAAGCCAGGTGATACTTCGAAGCAGAAAAGGAGACGAAGACTGGGTTTACATCGACGCGGGAGTTTTCCATGGCCTGACGGAGACTATCGAAGGCTTCAGGTACGAGGTCCTGACCGAGGGAAAGGTCGACGATACCAAGATCTCCTTCCACCTGGCCGGGCCGACATGCGATTCCGTGGATACCGTTTACCACGAAATCGATCTCCCCAAGAACATAGGTTATGGAGATATCGTTTATTTCATCAACGCCGGTGCTTACACCACAGAATATGCAACCAATTTCAACGGCATCGAAGCCCCGAGGGTCTATTTTGTTGAAGACTTCGTGGACGCACAGATGCCAATAGAAGGCGACTTTGCAGAATAAGAGCCCCTTTCGGGGCTCTTATTTTCTATAGAAACTTTCTCAGCTTCTCGAATTCCTCTTGCGATATGAGATCCCTCTTGAAGAGCTCCCAGAGAACCTTTGAAGCCACCTCTTCATCTCTGAGGTTGCTCAACTCGCTCCTCAACTGGGCCAACCTCACGGTTCTCTCTTCGGAATCGCCGTTCTTGAGCGCGTTCAGAATCGGCAGATACTTGATGAGGATCTCCTGCGAGACCTCCTGGGAACTTTTTTCCGTAACCCTGGTATAAACTCTCCTCTGTCTTCCAAAGCGTGCATAGGCCGGCTTTGCGAACCAGCCGATGGCCGCTCCGGCGATCAATCCGCCTATATGGGCGGCGTTGCTTATACCCGGAATACTGAAACCGAGGAAGAGGTTTATCAGAATTATGGGGAGAAGCGAATAGCCGGTTATCGACCTCAACATCACCGGGGTGTCCTTCTTCAGTCCCAGAGTGAAGAGAATTCCGACCAACCCGAAGATCGCGCTGCTCGAGCCTATGGTGAGGGCCGGCGAAAAAGCCGCGGCGCTGAGCCCTCCGGCGATACCTGTCACGAAGTAGAAGAGCAGATACAGCTTCTTCCCGTAAACGGCCTCGACAACCATACCGAGTTGAAAGAGAGCCCACATGTTGAAAAGAATGTGCATGAAATTCCCGTGAAGGAACAGCGCCGTCACCGGAGTGTAGATCAATCCGCTGGAGAGCGCGTACCTGCTGACCCCGCCGTAAAGAGTTATGAGATCGCGCAGGCTTATACCGCCGGGACCTTTGAAAAAGCCAAGTATCGCTACGAAAAGATACACGGCGACGTTTATGACTATCAAGACTATCGTAGAGTTTCTGTATCGATTCAAAATACCCTCCTATACCAAAAGTCTTATCAACCTGTTGAACTCGTTCTCGCTAAGCAGCTCCTTCGAAAGCAATTGATCGAGAAGCGATCTGGCCTGATCGGTCTTAAGATCTCCCAGGTCTTTGAAGAGCAAGGCGATCACTTCTTTGCGATCTTCCGGTCCATTGACACGACTCAGGCTCTCGGAATATTTTTTCAGCAGGTCTTTGGCTAATTCCTCCGATTCACTTTTTACTTCCCTATCCTGTCCTCTCTCCTGTAAACTGACCAATTTCATAGACTCGCTGTCGAGCTTCTTCTCAAAGAAGTTGTGCAACTTTTGAAAGGAGGATAGCCTGTACCTCATGAACCAGCTGAAAAGCCCGTAGGTTACGAGAGTGAAGAGCAACACGAGAATCACCGAAAGCGGTTTGGTGACTAATAGCGGGATGTTCCTCGCTTTTCCCTCGAGAGATTGGATCTTCATCTCGTCGTTGTACAGTAGCACTATCAGCTTGGCATAAAGAAGGATCGAGGCTATTCCCGACAGAAAGAAGACCCAGCTGAAGAGCACATAACCGGTTCCGAGCATCTCGATCAATTCTTCCATCCTCGGAGCTTCCAGAGTTACATCGACATTGTCTATTATCGCCTTTATCACGAACAGTCCCGAGATGTTCATCACTATGAAAGAGGCCGAATAAAGGATGACCCACAGTCTCGCGTTCGGATAGATCTTCAGATTCCTCAGGTTTTCTTCAGCGATCAGTTTTCTGACCTTCATTATCTTGAGGTGTATATCTCTGTTGCGGGCCAGAACGTACCATATGTAGAGACTTATAATCATGCCGATGATCGACATCGTCATAGAGACGGCGGGACTGGCGAAAAAGATCGAAGCGTAAGAAAAAAAGCCTCCGATGAAGAACAAATAAGACGGAAGTCTTATCAAAGCCCTTCCTCCAGCTCCGTCGAAAGATCGACTAGGATAGTTTTTGCCTTCCTGTAAACCACCATTCCCGGCTTCGCTCCCTTTGGCTTGATAATATTGCCGGCCGTCGTGTAGACGACCTCCACTTTGCCCGAAAATCTGCCCTTCGAATAACGTCCTGCAAGTGCGGCGCCAAAGCTTATCGCCTTCTCCGGAACGTCTTTCCCGGCCTTCTTAAGTATAACATGAGCCCCGGGTATCCCGCGGGCATGAAACCAGAAGTCTTCTTTAGAAGCGGCCTTTGTTATTTCGTCGTTCTGTGTGTTGTTCTTTCCGACCAGGTACTTGAATTCGTGCCTCTCAAAGATCCTCGGCCCGGAAGGAGGTGTCCTCTTTCTCTTCTTTTCGACGCTCTCGGCCCTGATGATTCCGGCCTGTCTCAATTCGTCTTTGAAGGAGTCCAGCTCGACCAGATTCTCCGAAAGACTTACCATCTCTTCGAGCTGTTCGAGATACTCCCTCTCGCCGTTGAGTTCTTTCAGTCTCCTGGTTACCTGAATCTCTTTCCTGCGGGATTTGTCGTAGTATTTGAAGAAAAGCTGGGCGTTCTCCGAAGGGGTGAGCCGATCGTCCAGATCTATCCTGATCCTTTCACCGCTCTCCCAGTCTTCGAGTTCGATACTGGGGGTTCTATCTTTCAGTCTGTAAAGGTTGGCCACCAGCAATTCTCCGTAATACCTGTATCTGTCGTAATCGTTAACCTCCTGCAATTCCCTCTCGAGCTTTTCGATCAACTTTTCCTGTCTCGCGATCGCTTTGAGTAGCTTCCCTACAATCGATCTACGTCTGCGATCTATCTCCTTATCGACCCCAAAATGGACGAGCGCCTCGTTTATCACCATAGAGGCCTGCATGGCTTTGCAATCGCCCTTGAAATCCAGCGGTATGGGCGAGATCTCCATCTCTCCCTCATTCAGGCAAGTGTAAAGGATAGAACTGTTGAAATCGCTGGCTATCTTGCCAAGAAAGGTACACAGTTCATCTAGCTTCTCATCTTCCAGCTCGTCCGGGGCGACCTCCTCCAGACCCAGGTAACCGGTTATATTATGTGAGGTCCTTTTCGAGATACCGGAGAATGTGCTCCATATAGCTTTGGGGAGTTTCTCACCCGATACGAGCATCGAACTCCTGATCTCCCCGTCCGACAGGCTCGACAGATCCTTTCCCCTCGGTTCGGGCGGCACGTACCTAACCCCGCGGGCGAGGGTCCTCTTTTCGGTTATCATCTCGCGAAAGGCGTGGGTGACGGTTCCCTTACCATCGAGCACAATCATATTCGAACCAGGTCCCATCAACTCGATGACCAATTGATAGATCTCTCTCATACCGAAGGCGTTTCCGCCCTCCAGGATTAAACGGACGATCCTGTCCGTCTTCTCCTGGGTGATCGACTCGAGAAAGAGTCCGTTCAAATGCCTGCGAAGATAAATACTGAAGGGCGTCTCCAGAGAAGAGCTTTCATCCTTCTCGCCAAAAGAGATATAGGGAGTCGAAGGATCGAGAGAGACGTTCAATCCGGACCGGGAGAATTTGAAGAAGAACTCGCTCTTACCCTTCTGGTAAACCTGACGTAGCTGCTGCCCTACTATGTTTTGCAGTCCGTTGACCACCCTCTTCAAAACCAGACCGTCGAATATCACAGATATAACACCTCATTTCTGAATTCTAACTATAGAGCGAAAGAGCCGTCCTTGGCCCTTCGTCCAGGAGCATGGACCCGTCCTTTGAAAGAGCGTTAGGAGCGGTTCTCCGTTTCGACGCTGCGCGTCCAGGTTCCTGGTAAAACAGTTCACACTCCACTTCTCAACCCTCAACTCACCACCCACTACCTACTCTACCCACCATGGCTCCTGTTGCCCTTCATACCTCACCCATCTGTGGAAGTGATGAACCTGTATTCACCCTTCGTCCCTTCGAACAGAGAGAAGAGGGTAGATCCCGATCCCGTCATTCTGGTTGCGATGGCCTCTCTTTTCTCTTTGAATTTATCGTAAGCTCTCCCGATCTCCGGAAACATTGCGAAAACTGGCCCCTCGAAATCGTTCTTCGAGAGCCTGCCAATTAGTGTCAAATCCCGCTCCCTTAAAGCTGAGAGAAGCTTTTCTACCTCTTTATTCCCTAACTCGTGTCCGTCTGCCGATCTGCCCAGAAGGGTGTAAGCCAGAGGGGTCGAGACCACGATCCCCGGGAAGCAGAGATCTACCGAGTAGTCTTCCAGATCGCCGGGAAAGGTCAGAACTTCCCCCCGGCCGGTCCCGATTGCCGTCCCGCCCCTTAGAAAAAAGGGTACATCGCTCCCGATAGAGCAGGCCACTTCGAAAAGCGCTTCTCTTTCGATGTGAAAGGTCTCTCCGAGGTATCTCAGAAGAGCCGCAGCGTCTGAGCTACCGCCTCCGAGACCCCCGCCGGCAGGTATCTTCTTTTTTAGCTCCATTCCCAGAGCGAGCTCTTTGCCAAGGTGCTTCTCCACGGCTTTAACAGCTTTATAAAGCGTGTTCGAACCATTCCACGCAAGATCGATGTTGCTCCGAAAGTAGCCCGTGGGTACCCCCGGATGCAGGATCAATTCGTCGTAGAGATCTATCGTCTGGAAGATAGTCAATATCTCGTGGTAACCGTCCTCTCTCTTTTGGCCTACCTCGAGAAAGAGATTGATCTTCGCGGGACATTTCAGGGTTATTTCAACCGGCTCATTACGATCTGCGACCATGTTTCCATCTTCTCTCTGTACATTTCTAGCTCTTCGAATTCTACCATCGAACCGGTGAACTTGTCCTTTTCGTTGAAGCCGTGAAAGACTACGCTGGCGATATAGACTATCCCTATGTGGACCCTGCTCACGGCCGTGGAGAGATCGTTGAGGATACCCAGATACTCCAGAGAGGAGATATCCACATTCACCTCCTCGTCGATTTCGCGCCTCATACCTCTCTCGAATGCTTGCCAGGGATTCCGACCGTCTTCGGGGTTTATATGGCCGCCGACCCCGATCGAGTATTTATCATGAAGTCTTGACTCACCCTGCCTGTTCGTCCTGCGCATCAAGAGATACCTCTTTTCGTTTCTCAGAATCACATAAGGTATTATCTGCCGGCCGCTTTCATCTCTTTCAGCTTCCTCGCGGGGGACAAAACATCCGTAAAGCTCGACGGTTTTTTTTATATACTCTAAAGGAAGAGCCAGCAGCCCGTCGCGGGTTACCAGCTCTCCAAGACGATCAACATCGACTACGAGAACTTTTTCCTTCAAACCGTTCTCCCCACTACCAGCTCTTGTTGGGGAAGAGAACCATGGCCGATCCCTTCAGTGCTGCGAAAATTATGTCTTCTTCGTTGTACTGGGAGGAAGGAGCCGTCTTCTGTACAGCGATCACTCCGAAATAGTAATCTTCATCCCAGAGATGGCTGCCCGGCGGTAATAGATTGCCTTCGCTGAAGGCGAAACTCACGAATGTGCCGATATCTTCCTCGACGAACTCCTCCACGGCTCCGGGTACGTAGTAACCGTTTATCTTGACCAGGTGTGTGGCCCTGTTATCGCTTTTTCTGGCTCTGAAAAGCCACAGGTCATCGGTGAAGCGATCGATGTTCTGGACCTTTACCTTCCAGCCTGTCGCCCGCCAGCCGCTGAAGGTGGTGGGTTCGATCCTGACAGCCCAATCGCCAGTGGTGGGAGCGTTGTTGAACATGGTGCTCATCTGGGCGTTGGAGTATGTGTTGCTAGGCAATTTTGTCCAGGCCTGGAAAAAGACCTCGCCGGCGTTGTATATTGCCCCGGCGCTGGTAGGATCGATCCCGAAAAGTAACCTCTGGGCGTATGGATCGAATCCCACACCCGATTCCAGGAAGCCCTCTTTGTAACGGACGAAGTTGGGGACTCTGTTCGACCAGGAGAAAGAGAAGGCACCAAACCAGGTGGATGGCTGTCCGAAGGTCGTTCCTGCCTTCTCGAAGACCTCCACGAGAACGGATGTCTTCGGGTTGTAGGAAACCGTTTGGCTGTATTCCACGGTAACGAGAGCGCCATCATCGTCTTGGCCCGTCGCTCTGGCAGTTATCTTGACCCTTCCCGTCTCGGGAACGGTCGGAATATAGACCACTACTGTATCATCCTTGAATCGGGCGCTCTTCATGATCTTGAGATTCTGCGCGGTGATGTCCTGCCAGCCGCCTCCGCCCAGTTCTTTCTCAAGTTTCCAGATATAACCTGTCGCGTTCGGGGCGAATCTGAAGTTCATTGCCTCTACCATTATCGGCTTGCCTGGTTCCCTATTGCTACCCTGGATGGTCAATGATATGGATGGAAGCATCGGCCAGCAAGAACTGATAAAAAGCACTAAAGCGGCGATGAAGAAAATCACCAGTAACGTTCTGAATCTTTTCATTCATATCCCCTCCATTCTAAGAAAATCTTTCACGAATCCATCTTCCTTCTCGATTTCAAGCCCGTCCAGTCTAGCACAGTACAGGGCATCGAGTACTTTCTTTATTTCCGGTCCCTCTTTCAGACCGTACGCTCTCTTCAGACGCTCGCCGTCGACCGCCAGCTTCGTCTCTTTGAGCCTTTTAAGGTACTCCACGAAAGACCTGTCTCTTTCATCCTCGAGCTGGCTGTTGAGAAAGTTCAACGTCTCTGCCTTTTTCGACTTGATCGCACAGTGATATTGCGAAGGTTTTTCCGGGTTCTCACGGGAGATACTCTCGGCGTTCTCCCTGGCATCTCTGAGCCTCTCCAGAAAGTTTCTGGGGAGACCGTAACGTTGAATGTTCCACTGAACCTGCTCATTAATACTATACCTCAACAGTATCATCATTAGTGTATAAAGTATTCTATCCTCCCCGATATAGCCGTTGTTTCTCGGCCGCCTCAGAAAATACTTCTCGATCGCGAAATCGATCCGCCTGTCGAAGACCACTCCCGGGAAGAGCTTCTCTATAACGCCCAGTGTCGAAAGCCTCCTTATAGCTTTAAGGGGCTGGGGCTCCAGCAGGATTTTGTTTAGCTCGTCCCTCAATCGCTGGCCTGCCACTTTGTCCAGATAGTCCTCGCGAACGCAGTTTTTAAGGAGCTCCGCCGTTCTTACTTCTATTTCGAAACCGAACCTCTGCTCGAATCTTACGGCCCTCAGAACCCTCGTCGGATCCTCTATGAAGCTCAGCGGATGAAGCGCCCTGATGGTTCCCCTGGCCAGATCGTTTCTCGAACCGAAGAAGTCGATCAGCATTCCGAACTCCTCCTGGTTGAGCTTTACGGCCATGGCGTTTATCGAGAAGTCCCGCCTGTAAAGATCCTTCTTGATGGTGCTCATATCGACCTCAGGCAGTGCGGCCGGTCTCTTATAGAACTCGGTGCGCGCAGTGGCGACATCTATCCTCAGCCCGTCGTGAAAGAACATCGAACTGGCCAGGAATTCCTTGTGTTCCACTATCTTTATATCGAAGTACTTTTTGAAGGCCGCCGCGAAACTGTTCGCATTTCCTTCGACCACTATGTCGAGATCGAGGTTCGTCTTGTTCAGCAGAAGGTCTCTCACGAATCCTCCCACGATGTAAGTCGGCATACCCAGCTCGCTTCCAACGGCGCCCAGGAATCTGAGCATGGTCAGTAGCCTGCCTTCGACGCGCTCTTCCAGTAGCCGTGCTATCGAAAGCTTGACATAGTTCTGGTCTTCCTTCTGCTCTCTGCTCTGAAGGAACCTCTGGCGACTGAAAGGGCTCTTCAAAAGATCCGTTCTGGTCACTATGCCTGTGAGAATACCGTTTTCAAGGACCAGCGCCGAAGTAGTATCGTTTTCCACCATTCTGTCCGTAACCGATTGAACGGAATCGTTTGCCGAAGCCACAACGAAGAAGGGGTCCATGATTTCAACGATCTTCCTGTCGCCAAGGTTGTGCCTGGAGGCCTTCTCCACGTTCCTGTGTCTGGCGATACCCACGATCTTGTCCTGATCGACCACCGGCAGAGTGTGGTGGCCCGTTCTCTGCATTATTTTCAGAACGTCCTCGACTCTCATTTCCGTCAGAACGGTCCTGACCGGAGAGGACATTATGTCCCTGACCTTTATAAGTCTCTCTATATTCTTCTCGAAGGCTCCCCTGATGGCCAGATCTGCCTTTTCGAAGTCGCCCTCTTCGAAATAACCCATCGTGAAGGCCCCTACGCCGTTCCTTAAACTTCCGCCGAGCCCGTTGAGGTCGAGGTTCATATGCCTCGATCTGATAGTGAAATAAATCCTCTCTCCAACCTTCACCAGTACCACCAGATTCTCCACGCCCAGAAAAGACCAGAGTTTCTCTATCGCCAGACTCATACCGCTGGGGAGAGAGTCTCTCTGTGCTCTGGCGAAGCTAATCTCTACCCCCCCGACATCGACCGTCTCGATGTTGAGCAGAAGCGTCTCGACCAGCTTTTGCTGCGATAGACTCAACCTGTAGCTAGAATAGACGCCAAGTTCGTCGGGATGGACGCCCGAATCCAGCAGCCAGGCGGCCGTTCTCAAATCCTGCGGTTTTGTGTTGGCGTGCGTGAAGTTGCCGGTCTCCCTGTAGATCGCCGTGGCGAAGAGCGATGCCTCGTTCTGCGTGATGTGCTTCTTCTTCTTTCTCAGGAGGGTGCACATAAGGGTGGTGCAGGCTCCCAGATCGCGGTAGGTACCAGGCTTCTCGCCGGTGGCCTGAAGATGATGATCGAAGAATTTGACTTCCGTGCCGGCGGTTATCAGCCGCCTTATCGAAAAGGGAAGCCTCTGAATATCTGAAGTATCGACTACTATGAGCGAGTTCAGTCTTTCCAGTTTCAGCTCCCCGGTCTTGTAGAAAGAGAGGAGCAGTCCTCTGGAAGAGAGAAAACCTTTCAGCGCCGGCGAAAGCTCGCCGCCCAGAACGATCATGTGATCGGGAAAAAACTTCTGTGCGGCCACGGCCGATGCGAAGGCATCGAAATCGGGGTTAAGATGGGTCGTTATCACCTTCAAAGCTTTCCCACCTCTTCATTTTCTCGTATAACGTACTCTTGCTTATCTTCAGTACCCTGGCCGTCTCGCTCTTGTTTCCCGAGTGTCTCTTCAACAACCACGAGATATAGCGTCTCTCCATCTCATCCAGTGATACCTCTTCGAAACCTTTTTCGACGCACTTTTCGTTTTCAGGATTTTCCAGACCTATCGAGGAGAGGATCTCTCTGTCTCCGTTAACGGCAAGCATGGAGAGGAGCTTATTTCTGAGCTCACGGATGTTGCCCGGCCAGTCGTACCCCATCATCTCGTCCAGCAAACCGGCCGGTATCATGGGGTTTTTTCTCAGACCGAGCTCCTGGCAGAGCCTGGGGAGAAAGTACTCGACCAGCACGGGAATGTCCTCCCGTTTCTCCCTGAGCGGAGCGATCTTCAACTTCACCACGTTCAACCTGTAGTACAGGTCGCTCCTGAACTGCCCGGCAGTCACGTAAGATTCCAGGTCCCTGTTGGTAGCCGCTATGACCCTCAGGTCCAGCCTGCGCGAGATGTTGCCACCAAGACGCTGGTTGGTGGAGGTTTCCAACACCCTCAGCAGCTTCACCTGAAGGGCGAGCGGCATCTCCGAAACCTCGTCTAGAAAGAGAGTTCCCCTGCTCGACTCCTCTATGAGGCCGGGCCTGGAATGAAGCGCGCCGGTGAAAGCTCCCTTTTCGTAGCCGAACAGCTCACTCTCGAAGAGGTTCTCCGGTATGGCCCCGCAGTTGATCGCGACGAACCTCTTCCGTCCGCTCAATTGGTGGATCGCCCGGGCAACTATCTCCTTGCCCGTTCCACTCTCTCCCTCCAGGAGAACCGTTACCTTCTTGGGAGCGATCATCGAGATCGTCTCTTTCAGACGAATAACAGACGGACTCTTTCCCACGAACTCCGAGAGCGTATCGCCTCCGACCATTCCTGCCAGATCGTCTCTCTCCCTGCTGAGTTCCGAGTACTCTATCGACCTTTTCACCTCCAGCAGGGCGTGGGTCAGATCGAAGGGCTTCTCTAGGAAGTTGAAGGCTCCCTTTCTCACCGCGTCTATGGCGGTGTTTATATCGCCGTGGGCCGACACAACTATGACCGGAGCGGTCTGGGCGGCATCTGGGAGAAGGTCCAATCCTGACCCATCTGGAAGTCTCACATCCAGTATCACGCAATCGAAGAACTCGTCCAGCAGCGACTTTTCGGCTTGCTTCAGATTGTAAACCTGTGTCACATCGTAACCTTCCTCGCGAAGAGCCGCCGCGAGAAGGCCGTTGAAGGCCAGATCGTCATCTACCAGAAGAATCCTGCGATTCATCATCATTCCTCCTGAAAGTCAAAACGAAAACCGTTCCCTTTCCCGGAACGCTTTTCATCTTCAATCTTACATCGTTCTCATCGCAGAAATTCTTGATCAGGTACAGTCCCAGCCCCGAACCCTCCGATTTGGTCGTGTAGAAGGGTTTGAAGACCTCGGCCTGTATCGACTCGTCGATGCCCTTTCCCCGGTCGGACACGATCAGAGTGAGGTACTCGCTCGAACGGCGAACCTTCAGAGCGATCTCCCCTCCGTCTTCGCTGGCCTCCACCGCATTCATCAGTAGGTTTTTCACTACGTTCTCCAGCCTACCCTTTTGAACCAGGACCTTTCCGTCATCCAGCGAGATTGTATCGAGAGATATACTTCTGGCTGCCAGTATCGGTTCCATGAACGAAAGAACCTTCCTGACCGATTCGGAGAGATCGAGCCGTTCGAACTCCTCGCCATACCTGAAGATTTGCAAAATTCCGCCCACCTTCACCTGGAAACCCGAAAGCTCGTTCGAGAGTGTTTGCAGGTAGGAGTCTTTCCTGGAGCGTATATACAGATCCAGCGCCAGCCTCATGTTGGCCAGCGGCTGTTTGAGCCCGTGGGCCAGGTCGGCGACGGTCTGGGCATCGACGGCGTAGCGCCTGGTCTTCTCGAGGAGTTGCCTGGTCTTCCACTGGCTAGTCTTGTCATCCAGAGTGACGAGAAAGCCGCTCCTCTTCTTTTTGGTCACCGTCACCAGGTAACGCCTGCCCAGTTTTTTACTGTAAACATCGTACTGCCCCTCCTGGAGTGGAAAGAGCAGCCCGGTTCTCCTTATGAAATGATCGAGCTTCAGGTATCTCATGTTCTGGGCGCCGTAGGAAAAGCTCTTTACGAAAGCCTCGTTCGCCAGATCAATATTTCCGCTCCCATCGAGCGAAACCACGGATATGTTCAGCGTGTTCAGCAGCTCGGAATAATCCCTGTATAGCTTTTCGTAGTAGTTTCTCTCCTGCTCCACCTGAAGCGAGAGGTTCCTGTAAAAACCGTAAAGTTCGTGGAACTGGCCCTCCAGTTCGGCAGCCGGTTTCCGCTCGCCGCTCCGTATGAGTTTCACCAGCCTGTTGAGCTGTCTCACGATCACCAGGTAAACGAAGGCCGTCGCCGAAAGACCTGAAAAGATAACCAGCAGGAGACTCTCCACGTTGAACCCGATAAGCAACGAGGCCAGCAAGCCGGCACCCGCCACCACGATTCCCGTGATGTAGTGGTAACCGGAACCGAAAAGGACCTTATCTGGCTTTGACAACCGTTATCTGCTCTCCTTCGTCCATTCCGAGGAGTTCCCTGGCGCTTCCCTTGTTGACCGTTATCTCCATATAACCGCTGGAATCGAAGTGGGCCATAAGCTGTCCGAAATTCACGTCGTAATAAGTGTTGCCGAAGGTTATAGTGAACTGCTTTCTACCACGGCTCAACTCCAGAATATCCCCCTCTTCCAGCCCTGTTCCGAGAGAGAGCGGAATGTTGGTCTCGAGATTGCCGAAACCGTCGTAGAAGGCCACCTCGCCAGTGAGAGCGTCTCCGCTTCTGGTTGCCTTTCTGTATTTGAGGTATTCGAAGTTCATCAGTCTGGATCCCAGCTTCTCCACCGCCAGTCCCTTGGCTATGTGGGCGGCGACCGGTGCGAAGATATCTCTTCCGTGGAAGCTCCTTGAAACTCCCCTGTGGTATTGGCGGTTCTCGAGCTCCCTCACTTCGTGGACGCCAAAACTCTCGGCGGCCAGCGTGAAGATCCCGTTGTCAGGTCCGACCATGCACATTCCATTCTTGAGAACCATCGCCACAGGCTTTCTAGAAGTCCCTACACCAGGATCGACCACGGCCAGGAAGACCGTATCGGCCGGCAGGTCTTTGATCGCCCTCTCTATCACGTGAGCTGCGTGCCTAACGCTGAAAGGCTTTATATTGTGGCAGATGTCGAGAATCTCCACGTCCCTGTTTATCTCCCTTACCACGGCCTTGGCTATCCCGACGTAGTAACTGTCGTATCCCCAGTCAGTCAAAAAAGCTATCATCTCTCTCCCTCCAGTTTTTTACTATCGCATAGAATACTTCCGAAACGGCTTCCAGTTCTATTCTGTAAAGGTTCGACTCCACATTGCAATCGCTAGCACCAAAACCCTTCACGCTCTCGCCGTATTTAGAGACGAACCGCGAGAGCTCCTCTTCCATCCTCCTGTCGGAGGGAAGGAGAAGAGCGGCAAGGACCCTCGACTTCTCCCTGAGATAGTCTATGTGCCAGTGCTTCCTCTTTTCAAGCCTCAAATGGCGCCCGATTCTCTCAGAGAGCGAGTTCATCGCCGATCCCACGTATATATACATCCCCGGCTCGAGCTCCCATTCCCTTGCACCGGTCGAAATCAACGTTCTATGCTCAAGCTCGAGCAAAACGAGATAAACTCCCCTGTTAGCATCCATGACGTAGCTATTATACGATAGCGATCGAATATGATAGAAGAGACTCCTTGAAAGTTGTCCGTCGGGTTGCGTATAATTCCTTGAGAGGTGATCGCATGGCTTACGTGGAAATCAACAAATCGAACATATCGAAAAACGCCCGCCATCTGCTGAATCTTACGGGAAGAGCCGGTGTGGAGATGGCCTCCGTCACGAAGGTCGTCTGTGGCGACCCTGAAATAGTTTCGAAGATAATCGAGGCCGGTGTGCGAGAGATCGGCGAATCGAGACTGGAGAACATAGATCGAATCAGGAAGTTCGGCCTCTCGCCGGCCTTTCTCCTGTTGCGTCTCCCATCTCCGCAACTTTATAGAAAAGTCGTCGAATCGGTCGATTCCGTCCTTCTTAGTGAACTGAAATCCCTGAAGGCTCTCAAGGAGCTCTCGGAAGAGATGGGCCGCCGCTTGAAGTTCATCTACATGGTGGATACCGGTGACCTTAGAGAGGGCGTGATGTACGACCGGGCCTTCGAAGAGCTTGGAGAGGCCGCGAAGATAGCGGGGCGGAGTTTAGACGGTATCGGCACGAACCTCGGCTGCTTCGGCGGTGTGATAGCAACGCCGGAAAAATTCGAGATACTTCTCGCTCTGGGCGATAGGCTGCGCAGGGAGGACGGTATCGAGATCGAGAGGTATTCGGCTGGAAACACCGCATCGCTACCGCTGATAGAGAATGGAACACTCCCGCGAGGGATCAACCATTACAGACTCGGCGAATCCATCATGTGCGGCACCGACGTGACCAATAGCCGCGCCGTACCCGGAACTACCAGGGAGACCTTCACACTCTACGGAACTGTTCTGGAGCTCAAGAGAAAACCGTCCGTCCCGATTGGAGAGATAGGATCGGATGCCTTCGGAAGAAAGCCCCATTTCGAGGATATGGGCGAGAGGTTGAAAGCCATTCTGGATATCGGTGAGCAAGATGTCGTTCCATCAGGCCTCACACCGATGCTTGAAGGCTGCCGGGTCCTCCACGCATCCAGCGATCATCTGATAGTTGACGTTACCGATTGTCCGGAAAAACTTTCGGTGGATGATAGGATACCGTTCAGAATGTCTTACGGAGCCCTTCTAAGGGTTATGACCTCCCGCTATATCGCCAAAGAGTACAGGGATTTATCATGATTAGAGAACTCGAGCTTAAAGACAGGAAAAGTGTTCTCGAGATTGTCAAAGACATATGGGAGGGCGACGATTATATCCCGGCCGCCTTCGACTCGTGGGTTAGCGACGGCGACTGCCGTTTCATGGGAATGTGGAAGGACGAAGCGCTAGTTGGTGTGGCCAACCTCAGGCGTCTCTCGCCGACGGTGGGCTGGCTCGAAGGAATGAGGATCAAGCCAGAGTTTCAGGGGAAGGGATACGGCAGAGAACTGGCCGTAGAAATGATGAAACTGGCCCGGAATGACAGGCTGGAAGAACTTTATTTTTCGACTTACTTCGACAATCTGGCCTCGATCAGGATCAACGAATCGCTGGGATTCTCCAGGGTCGCCGTCTTTACGAACCTGGAGCTGGAACTCAAGCCCTCCGCGGATCTTGAGGGCGAATTGAAATACGCAGGATTGCAGATTGGCCGGGAGATCGCGGAGATAGAGACTTACATGAGCAACGACTGGTTCTTCATCCCCCCGGAAATCGGCCGCAAAAGCAACTGGTTGAAAGAACCGGAAACCTTGAGCCGGGAGGGCAATATGGCCGTAGTCTCCAGAAATCCGAAAGTCCCCGAATGCATGGAGATCAACTACATCGAGATAGGCAAGAGCGAAGACGCCGAAAACTTTCTTTCGTTGCTTGCCGGGTACGCCCGCGAAAAAGGTTACTCCCGCGTCCATACGATGGTGCCCGAAAACGTTGAGTTAGACGCCTTTTTGAAAAACCGGTTCGCACCCTTCGAGAGGTTTCACGATGTTTTCATATACCGGGCCAGAACCGACGAATTGAGAATAGACTGAAGAGAGTCTAGCTCTCTTGGTTTTCTGGAAGGAGAGATAGTATCATTGTTCTCGTACGTTCCAACGGGTGACGACTTTGGTTCACTAAAGAGGTGGAATGATTGAGAAGAATTTTCGTAGTACGTCACGCAGAGGCCGAAAAAGGGAAAAAAGGCGATATGCAGGATATAGACAGGCCGCTCACCGATAGCGGAAAGACCGATTCACTGTCGATGGCCGAAATCGTAAAACCGTTTATAGACGGACCGGCGATAATAATCTCCTCCGGAGCGAAGCGCGCCATGCAGACGGCCAGAAAGTTCCGGAAAGCCATAGGAGGGATCAAGCTGATCGAGAACGGTGAGCTCTACACCGGAACGGGGGAGACCATAGCTGCGACGATTACCGCAACGGACGACAAGTACAATTGCGTGATTATAGTCGGCCACAACCCGGCAATCGAAGAGTTCATGGCAGCCGCCCGGTGCGTCGCCAGAATGGCGACCTCATCGGTGGCCTTCTTCAAGGTCGATTGCAACAGCTGGAAAGAGCTGGACCTAAACAAGTTCAAGCTCGAATTTCTCCTCAAGCCGTCGCTATTAAGAAAGACGAAATGATCTTCGACTGGACCGTTCAGGAGTCTTTTCTCAAGGCCTTCCCGCAGAAGGTCGGAACGATGCTGGACACTCTCAAGGGCCATATCGATAAGGGAAGAGACTCGCTGGACGAAGATGCTGTCCACGATACGAGGGTGTGGAGCCGGAGACTTTCCGGGGCGCTTTCGATCGGTGCCATTCTCATCGACAGAAAGCCCTCCAGATCTCTTGAAATGCTTTCGGCTCTCAGGACCTCGCTCGGTCGTCTCAGGGACAACCACGTCCAGAGATCTCTGGCCATCGAATACGGTATCGAAGGCCTTCCCGAATACCTGGAGGCCAAAGGTGAAAGACTCGCGGCGCAGGCCTCCAAATCGCTGGCCGATTTCGATATGGAACGTCTCGAGAGAGACTTCCTCCACTTTCACAGAGAGCTCATAGTGGTCTGCAACGACGGGAATCTCCTGAAACAGAACACAGAACGAATATCTAACCGGATAGAAAAACGTTATTCGTCAGTCGGGAAGAGCTTCACCGGGTCGGACCCTGCCGATTTTGCCACGCTCCACAGCTCCAGGATCGCCATAAAGAAGCTCCGTTACACACTCGAGACACTTGACGGATACACAGGGCTTGACGGCGATACGCTCGCGCTCCTCAAAAAGATCCAGGACAGACTTGGAAAGGTTCAGGACCTCACCGTACTGCTGAAGACTATAGGTAAACTGGTTAATAAAAGAAGGCTCTCCGTTCCGGGCGAAACAGTTCAGAGGATCTCTATCGACAGACATATGCTGGTGAGTGAATTTCTCGACGGCTGGAGAGATGAGCTGGCCGCCATCGGCCGTTTCATCGAGGAGCCGGCTACAAAGCAGTGCGAGAGAGAGGATAAAGACAGGAGAAACCTCCGTTCCGGCGCGGTCGAAAAGTTCAGCGACGGGATTATCGAGAAGATCCTCTCTCTGGCCGATGAGAAGAGACTGAGTTACAGAGGCGTTGTGGCCTACCTCAGGGAAAACCCGGCCATGCTCGACAAACTGGACATCGAAAGCCTTCCTTCATACCAGACGCTGGCCAGGAGGGCCGGCAAGTTGGGGAAGAGAAAGAAACCGGGAGGTTGATCTTGAAAGTATCTACGGACAAAAGGATCAGGCTTGTATCAACCGCGATGATGCTGACCGAATTGCCGGAGCTGGAACTGCGCAAGCCCCACGCCCATCACTTCCTATACGAGGACACGATGCGCCACCTGGCGGGCAGAAAGCAACCTGAACTCCTCAACTCGCTTCTCAAAGATGGGACGGCCTATTATTTTCTCTTCACTTACGCCGTAAACCTATCGTGGCCTTACCTCGAACCCCTGAGCTTTCCAGATTACCTTTACCGATACGAACCGGCGCTTTGCGCCAGCAAACTTCACCTCGAGTTGAGAGAGTTACTGGCTTCCGCCGATCTCGAAAGTCTGTGGGAAGGCCAGAAAACCGGCTGGGAGAAACTGGAGCGGGATGCCTCGACGGCGCTCGAAGACAACCGCATAGAAGAGCTCCTGAGAGATTTCTTCGGCGATCACGGAAGAAATCTCTTTTTCTTCCCCAATCCCCTCTTTCCCGAACTGGCCTCTCTAGGTGCGGCCAGCGATAATTGTCTATACTGTATAGCCAGATACCCCGGTAGGTCCAGCCAGAAATGGCCCCACGAACCGGGAGTCACCCTGCCTGGCGAGGAATTCGGAAGTTTCGGCGACCAGCCAGTCTGGTCAAGGATAGTCGCCTTCCACGAGTTCTGCCACCCACTCATAGACCCGCTCATAACGGCAAAGCCCGAACTGGTGGAAGCGTTGAGAACTTCGCCCTTTTCACGTGGCGTGCTTTCCGCCTTCATGGACAGGTACCCTTCCTGGGAGGACATGCTGGCCGAATTTCTAATATACGCAATGACCTACGCCTATCTTTTCCACGAGTTCGATCGGGAGACGGCCGAAATTTTTCACAGAACCATGGAAGAGAGGTCCGGCTTCTCGGGCGTAAGACCTATGGGAGAGCCGCTTCTCCGTTATTTGGAGGAAAGAAAGAATGGCGAATACACGAACCTTTTCGATTACCTTCCGGTGATGTTCAACCTTTGACAGAGCCGGCGAGGAGCCCCCTCAGGAAGTACTTGCCCAGAAGTATATAGACGATCAACGTTGGAAGAGCCGCGAGCAGGGCGCCGGCCATCTGGACGTTCCACTCCACCACCTGGCTTCCGGCCAGGTTTACCAGCGCCACGGTGATCGGTTGCTTCGTCGGGTCGCTAGTGACGGTGACGGCGAAGAGAAATTCATTCCATATGTTCGTGAACTGCCAGATTACCACGACCACGAAGCCCGGCAGCGATATGGGGAAGAGAACCTTGAGATACGTCTTGAAGATACCGGCCCCGTCTATGCCGGCCGCTTCTATCAACTCGGTAGGCACTTCACTGTAATAATTCCTGAAGATCAAAGTCGTTATAGGCAACCCGTAAACCACATGCACCAGAACCAGCCCCCAGATCGAACCGTAAAGACCTATATCCTGCAAAAAGCGTATCAGCGGGAAGAGCACGCTCTGGTAGGGGATGAACATCCCGAAGAGAACGAGGGCGAAGAGAAAGTCCGATCCCCTGAACTTCAACTTGGATAAAACGTACCCGTTGATCGAACCGATCACGGCCGATAACAGAGTGGCCGGTATCACCAGCATGAAAGAGTTTCTCAGGTTGGGAGCCAGTTTGTTGAAGGCCTTGACGAAACCATCGAAGGAGAACTCGTTCGGTGGAAACCACATTCTCACCAGTCCGACCTCCTTCAGGGGCTTGAAACTCGTGGCCAGGAGAACGTAAACCGGCATCAGAAAGAACAGGGCGAAAACAACCAGAAGTATGTAGATCACAAGCTTCCTGATCATATACTTTTCTCCTTTCTGAACGCCGAGAAGAGGTACGGCACTATTACCACGGCGACCATGATCAGCATTACCATGGCGATCGCCGAGCCTGTGGCGTACTTGTTTGCCCTGAAAGTAGTCTCGAACATATAGATGGCCGGCACATCCGTGACGTTGTTTGGGCCGCTGCCGGTCATCGCGTAAACGAGGTCGAAGATCTTCAACGAGATATGTCCCAGAATTATCATGGCGCTCAACGTTATGGGCCTCAGTATCGGAAACTTTATCCTCCAGAAGATCTGCCAGCCGGTCGCGCCATCGACCTCGGCCGCTTCGATCAGATCCTGCGATATCCCGCGCAGTCCGGCCAGATACATCGCCATCGTATAGCCCGAAAGCTGCCAGACGGCGGCGATTATGACCGGAATTAGAGCCACGTTGAACTTCAAAAAACTCGTCGTACTCGTGAACCACTTCCACTGGAATATATCCAGTCCCACCAGATCCAGGAGAAGGTTCATACCCTGGGGACTGCCCGGTAGAATTCCCGGCGCAAATATCCACCGCCAGACCGCCCCGGTGACGACGAACGAAAGCGCCATTGGAAAGAGATAGATATTTCTGAATATAGCCGACCCTTTAAGATTCCTGTCTATAAGAACGGCGAGAATTATGCCCAGTATTAGACAACCGGCGATGAAGAAAAGAGTGAAATAGAAAGTGTTCCAGAGATCGGTCTGAAACCTCGGATCTTCGAAGAGCCTGAGATAATTGCGCAGACCCACGAACTCGAACTCTCCCTTCAATAGCCTGGCAAAGCTGTTCCAGTTCGACACCGACGTTCTGGCCGTCCAGCCTATGAAGAAATAAACGAAAATACCTATCGCGGCGAACGTTGGCGATAGTATGAGGAAGGAAATAATTCCACGCCTGGTTTTCCGCTTGATCTACAACACCTCCAGAGAAGGGGGCCCGCTTCAACGCAGGCCCCGCCGAACATATCAGTCTATGTAGTCTTCCGCGGCGTTTCTTATTGCCTTCAAGAAGCCGTCCCTGTCTTTTGTAGTTATGAAGATATTGACAGCGTCGTTCAATTCGGTTATGAAGCCCTCTGGAGCCGCCGAACCGTGAGCTATTGACGGACAGAGCGCGTTGGTGGCGAAGTCGTTCATCGACCAGGTCAGGTAAGGATCGTAAAGCGACTTGTCGGCATCTAGCCTCGCCGGAATCGACCCCTTGATCGGGTTGAAAGCGTCCTGTCCCTCGACCGAAGCCACTATTTCGAGCCACTTCAGGGCGTTTTCCCTGTTGGGCGCGTTCTTCGGAAGACCGAAGGTATCTGTTACGACCATGAAGGAGCCCTGAGTTCCGGGGACGGCCATCCAGCCGAATTCGACGCCGGGAGTCCAGCCTAGCGTCTTGAGGTAACCTTCGGCCCAGTCGCCCATGACGTTGAAGGCGGCCTTACCGTCGAAAACCATCTTCGTTGCATCCTGCCACGTGAGCGCGGCGTGGTCCTCGTTGACGTACTTGATCAACTCTTCGAAGATAACGATAGCCCTTCCGATCCCCGGGTCGTTGAAGCTGGTCGTGCCGTTCCATAGACCGTTGTAACCTTCAGGACCGAGAGCCGAAAGCAGTACGGTTTCGAAGAGATGAGCCGCTTCCCACTTGTCCTTGTCGCCGAGGGCTAGAGGAATGAAGCCGGCCTGCTTGATCTTCTCACAGACCTGCAGGAACCCCGGTCCGTCCTGCGGTACCGTCTCGACACCGGCTTTCTTCAGAATCTCGTTGTTGATGAACATCACATTACCCCTGTGCACGTTCACCGGTATGGAGTAAACCTCTCCCTCGTAACTGCAGATCGTCATGATGTCTTTGGGGAACTTGTCGAGTATCCCCCAGCCTTCGAGGATGTCCGTCAGAGGTTCCATCATGCTCGTGATGACGTAGGTGTCTATAAGCTCCATTCCACCGTGCACCTGGAAGGAATCCGGCGGGTTGCCACCCAGCATCCTCGTCTTCAAAACGGCCTTCGCGTTCGTTCCGGCTCCACCGGCGACCGTTGCGTTTATTATCTCGACGTCGGGGAACTTCGCTTTGAAGACCTCGTATATCGCCGCGAGGCCCTCCTCTTCTCCACCGCCCGTCCACCAGCTGAAAATCTCCACACTCCCGGACGCTAAGAGTGCGCTAACGGATAAAAGAAGAACCGCGACCAAAAGCTTTTTCATCTAAACACCCCCTGTGTTTTCGGCTTTCTAGCCGTACTTTACGAATTCAGTTCCCCCAGACCGAACGGATAATTACATTGTTATTATACAACTGGAAATATTTACTCAATACATTTCTACTCTCTCTGTCAGATGGCCAATTCACTAACAAACCGATCTTTACACGACGGAACGATAGAGCTCGCTTCGCTCACGAGAAGGCGAGAATTCTCTTAAGAAACGTTGTTGGTTGTGCGTGGTGTGTTGTGGGTAAGAGCGAGATGCCGGGTCGAGGTCCGGCATGACGGGAAGGGTGGAAAGACCAGGATCCTCTGCACGAGGATGACGTGAAGGGAGAGCCTGTCCTGATGGGCGAAAATAGGGACTGACGGGCTCCTAGCGTCTGTCCCATTTTTCGAGTCTCGCATATCGTCCGTCTCTAAACAGAGGTTAGAAAGTCAAGATCTTCACGCTCTTCACACCTCTCGCCTCTGACCTCAGGTTTACCAAGAACCTGGACGCGTAGCGTCGTCAGACAAACAACCGCTCTTCCGCTCCTCTCTGTGGACTGTTCCTCTTATCTCTGATCAGGTGTTATTATTGTTTCAAACATTCAATGGGAGGGATCATCTTGTCTAGAGTAAAGATAAGCATCATCGGCGCCGGCAGCGCTGTCTTCTCACTGAGGCTGGTGAGTGACCTGTGCAAAACCCGCGGTCTCCACGGGAGCGAGGTGACTCTCATGGATATCGACGAGAACCGGCTGAAGGCGGTGCAGGTCCTCGCTACAAAATTCGCCGCGGAGATGAAAACCGAGTTGACCTTCAAAACCACGACAGACCTTCGAGAGGCGATAAAGGGAAGCGACTTTGTGATCAACACCGCGCTGGTCGGCGGGCACGCCTTTCTCGACAAAATGAGGGCGATCGGCGAGAAACACGGTTATTTCAGGGGTATAGACAGCCAGGAGTTTAACATGGTCTCGGACTACTACACCCTGACCAACTGGAACCAGCTCTCATACTTCCTCCAGATCGCGCGAACGATGGAGGAGCTCAGTCCCGACGCATGGCTCCTTCAGGCCGCCAACCCCGTCTTCGAAGGGACCACCCTCATAAGGCGCAACAGCAAGATAAAGATGATAGGCTTCTGCCACGGTCACTACGACGTCTTCGAAGTATCAGAGGCTCTCGGTCTTGAGAGAGAGAAGATAGACTGGCAGGTCGCCGGTGTGAACCACGGGATATGGATGAACAGATTCAAATACGACGGAAGAGACGCCTACCCGATCCTTGACAGATACATCGCCGAAAAGGGCGCGGAGCGTTTCAAACCGGCCAACCCTTTCAGAATACAGATGTCACCGGCCTCGCTGGAGATGTACGGCTTCTACGGGATCATGCCCATCGGCGATACCGTCAGGAACAGCGGCTGGAAGTATCACTACGACCAGGAGACGCTCGAAAAATGGTACGGAAGCCCCTGGGGTAGTCCCGACTCTGAACCGGGCTGGCAGTGGTACAAAGATCAGCTAGGTCAGATCACTCAGGCTACGATGGGACTGGCCCAGGCTATTGCCTACTATCCACAGGCCAGCCTGGAAATGCTCGTGACCGAGGGAGCGAAGAGCCTCTCGGGCGACTTCACAGGCGAGGCGATGAAGCTCTACGATCCCTCCCAGATGAGCGGAGAGCAGCATGTACCTTTTATAGACGCCATAGTGAACAACAACGCCTCCAGATTCGTCGTCAACACTCTTAATAATGGAGCGATAAGGGGTATCGACAATGACGTCGCCGTCG